>JAPLFX010000254.1 GCA_026390445.1 Pseudomonadota bacterium | reverse complement strand
GGCTGAGATGGTGATGGTACCCGCCGTGTTTGCCACGCTAAGTCCGGTACCGCCGACGATATTGGACAGCGTGTAGCCAGCGCCGTTACCGACGAGGATTTGGCCGTTTGTAGGCGTCGTGGCTAAGCCGCTACCGCCGTTTGCGACGGGTAGTGTACCGGTAACACCAGTGCTCAGCGGTAATCCCGTTAGGTTTGTGGCGATACCGCTTGCAGGAGTGCCGAGGGCCGGGGTGACCAGCGTTGGGCTGTTGGATAAGACGACGCTGCCAGTGCCAGTGGACGTTGTGACGCCGGTACCACCGTTGGCCACAGCAAGGGTGCCCGACACTGCCGCTGGAGCGCCCAGATTCACAGAACTAAAGATCGGTTGATTAGAACCATTGACGGTCATCACCTGACCTGTAGCCCCAGTCACGCCCGAAAGTGCGCCAGCACCGGCACCGATGACGACGCCGTTGTTGGTGATGGTCGACGCACCGGTACCGCCGTTGGCGACGTTGAGGACTCCGGAGCCGATGATCGACGCGGGTAAAGGCGGGATATCGCTTGCGACGAGAGTCGTCCCCGCCGTGACGCGGCCCTTGGCATCGACCGTGACTTTGGCATAGGTGCCAGCGGTCACACCGCTGGTGGCGAGCGTGGGGTTTGGAAAGCTGCCGACGAGGTCGCCACCTGCGGCGCCTGTTGGAGTGAGACCAGAAATCCAGCTGAAAGATCCACTGCCATTAGTCGACAAGACTTGGCCGCTCGTGCCGTCGGTGCCCGGCAAGGTCCAGATGACGGAACCAGCGAGCGTATCCGGAGCCTTAATCGACAAGGCATTGGTCGTGCCCTTATCGTTTAAGACCAGCTTGTTGGCATTCGTGGTGTTGCCTTGAATGGTGACGTCACCGGCCACGGTGGTGGCACCAGCGCTGATCGTTCCCGTCGTGGCGATCGTCGTCGATCCACCAACCTGCGATGCGCCGTTGATCGTCGTTGCGGTAAGCGTCTTATTGGTCAGAGTATCCGTCGTCGCACGACCCACCAAAGTATCGTTGCTGGTTGGTAAGGTCAGGGTACCGGTATTGCTAATCGAAGCAATCACGGGGGTCGTTAGCGTCTTATTGGTCAAAGTTTCGGTGCCACCTTCCGTGACGACAACCCCTGACGTCGGGAACGTGGCCGTGGAATTCACTCCGGTCCCACCAACCGCTGTTGCTAAAGTTCCGCTTGTGATCTGTGCTGCCGAAAGATTTGGAATATCCGCAGCCGTTAAGGTCGTCGCAGCAGTGACCCGGCCCTTTGCATCCACCGTCACCTTGACGTACGTGCCGGCAGCCACGCCAGTAGCTGCAAGTGTCGCGACGGATGAGCCGGGACCCGCCGCACTCAAGTCGCCAGTCAGTGCTGTCAGATAGGATCCAGCAGCCTGTTTAGCGCCAAAGGAGACGTAGTCGGCGTTCGAGATCAAACCTGCAGTGACACTCCCACCCGCTGCAGCCAAGGGAATACTGAGCGTATGCACATTAGAGCCCGAGGTGATCGCCGGTAAGTTACCAGTCTGGGTGACGGCAAAGGTCTGCGTACCACCCGACTGACCACCCAGGCTGGTCAGACCTACTCCGCTGACACCTAGACTTTGGGCGGTACTACCGTCCCAGTATTTAACCACGTTGGTGGTGTTGTTGAACCAGGTTTTTCCTTTGTCCACAGAGGTCGTCCCTGACGCATCTAATGCGCCAGTCATCATGGCCTCGGTAGCGTTAGTAAACACACCGAGGGTTAGCGTCTTACTGGCGCTCATGCCAACGTTGCCTAGACCCGTGACGTCTTTACCGCCGACCGCCCAGTTAGCCGACAATGGGATCGTCCCGTCAGGACGCAGCGCGTTGGCATCGACATAGGCTTTGGTCGCCGCGTCACTGGCCGACGCGGGTGCTGCAAGATTGGTCAAGGGGTTGGCACCCATGTTGAGGCCGCCACTCATTGTGTCGCCAGCTTTGTTGACCGGAGTAAAGCCAAGTGCTGCTTGTTTGCCCGTAAAGCTCAGCCAATCAGATGAGCTAACAAAGCCATCGCTGATGCTCGATGCCGCCGCAATCATCAGCGATGGCGCAGTGGCCGAGCCGCTTATCGCCAGCGGAGCAGAGGCTGAGATAGACGTCAACGTGCCAGTACCAGCGGACAAGGTGGCCGGCAACCACTGGCTGCCGTCGTATTTCAGGACCTGACCTGCTGCAGGAGCCGTGGAGCTGATGTTTTGCCCTTGCAATGCGGAGGCACTTGTCGTCGGAGCCGCCCACACAAAGCGACCGCTTCCGTCTTTGGTGATGAATTGGTTGGCTCCAGGTGCTCCTGAAGGACCTACTGCAAGCTTTCCATCGCTGTTGAAGCTAATGGTTAGTCCGTCGACAGGTACCCTGGCAGCATACGGAGTCATCATCAAGCGCTGCAGAGGATAAGGAGCTGATGGGTTGTGAGTTAAATCAGTGATCTGTATCCAAACTGGTTGAGAGACATCATTAAACACCTTGTCATAGTCCGCTGGCGATAAAGCTAAACGAAATTGAAAGATGCCTTGCTGTAGGGCGACGCTTTGAAGTCCGTCCGAGACCGATAAGACTGGTGCGCGGCCAGCGTCATCATGGAAGAACGTTGCCTTTAACGCGACCGGCCCATCGACAGGCTTACCGGTCGAGTGGACTAACCTGCCGCTATAACCAAAATCGTAGGTGTCCGTAGCTCGCGCTTCACCAGAGCAGAAGCTTTGGGAGGCGGCGGCTATCAGTAGAATTAAGAAAGGTAAATGCACCTGCTCACCCGTCGCGTATTGAGAATTCTAATCGTTGCCGTAGCCAATGCCTTAGATCCATGTCTGAGATTGAAGGAGGCTTTTGGACCTCCTAGGTGCAGCGTCGCGGACTGATGTAAACACGTTAAACCGGCTCTGAATCATGGTGATTCACAATCACTGTCTTACATAAGTCGGCAAGAATTATTCACGGCATTAAGGATATTTCTAGCTATTCACTCAACTATCAGTAGCAATTAGAAAATAGACTGCGTTTAGTCGGGCAATGAACGACTATTGCAAGATGGAGACGATTTCCAGGTCCCGACATCCACAAAAATCAACCATATGTCATTGGACGCCATAGCTCACAGTTGCTAAAGACGCCTTGATTATTAGAGGAGGATTACATGACCCAGGCGGCGCAGCATGTCGGCTTCACGCGCAGCGGTAAGGCAGTACAGGTTCCGGTCTTTAGTGATGAGAAACAAACAGACCTACCAGCGGCCTGCTCGTCATATACGGCGACGGATCACTTTGACACCTACTCGATGTTCGAACATTTACTTTCAAGAAAGCTGAGCCGCCGAACGGCCGACACCCGCGCGATGAACATGTATCAAAGTATGAGTTCCGCCCACAGCTTAAAGCTCAACGACAACTGGCGCGAGGCCGAGCGCTTAGCCCTTGGTCTGCAGACGATTTTTAATGTCCTTGAGCATGGCAAGGCTCTTACAGATGGTGTCTACAAAGACTAGATGCCAATCAAGAGCAAGAAACGGATAGCAGACCAATTTAGGATCGGCATCTCCGTCCGCAAGGAAATAGAGAGTCCTTGGGCCAGCCACGAATCGATTCACGTATCGATTTGGTCCGACGAACGTGATGATGTGATAAACAGGATCGCGCCGGACAAAGTTCCGTACGACATCTGCCTTACCTGAAAAAAACCTCCACCCACGGTGTCCGGCTCCATGCCGAGGTTGAGCAGTTCACGCCAATCATTGAGCTGCCCGGTCCGCTCGGCGAACGCGACACCGTCGGTGTATAGCTCGGGGGATGGCTTGGCGGTGGCTCCCGTGACAGGGCAGCTAGTGGCCCTTTGGCGGGCATGGACGCCACGTCGACGGAAAGACCGATGCGGTCCTGCCCTCATTGCACGAGCGAAGCAAAGTGCGATTCTTGGTGATTTAGCGAGCCCGAAAAAGGGCGGCGCTGAATTATGAAGCTCTCCCATCGACGGCCTAGCCGGTGAATGACCAAGGTGGGAAACTGTTCGCCCGCCGCCTCGTGATCAGATTTGATTACGGTTTAAGGAACGGCGGTAGCAATTTCGTTGGACCTATGTTAGGACAGTTGCTCCCTTATTGAAGCACCGCGAGCCGACGTAGAGTCATAGTTGCCCGGCCTAGGTGAGATGTTTCAGTAAGTGATAGCTGGCCTTGACGGTCAGACAGTGCGCCCGCATGGTGAAATCGGTAGACACAAGGGACTTAAAAGTCAGTACAGCTGACAAATTTGAGTGCGCCAGGGGAAACCCTGGATGTAGAACGGCTTAACATCGGAGAAACCTCAGCGGACGACCATCGGTCGAGCCGGTGGCAACCCCGAGCCAAGCCCAAGAAGATGCCACCAGAACCTCAAAAGGGTCTTACGGAGCGTCTTTCAGGGAAGGTGTAGAGACTTGACAGGCCGGACCTAAAACCTTCGAAAGGGAGCTCCTTAGAAGGCCATGGTCAAGAGAAAGTCCAGACCACGAACGACGGCCCCCTGGGCCATAGGCGGCGAAAGCCGAAGCGGTAAGAAAATCCCTCGTCCGCAAGGATGTGCCGGTTCAAGTCCGGCTGCGGGCACCACAACCGTCCAAGAGAACCAGGCCTGCAGGCTACGCCTGCAGGCCTGGTGGTCGTTGCCTATTTAAGCGCTAAGAAATGAGTTCGGAGAACCACGTTCACAATGGACGCCTGAACTAGCAGCAGCGGTTCATCAACGGCAGCCGTCGCCGTGACCACCGTGTCCGCGGGGTCCGCGGGGTCCGCGAAGGACGCCACCATTGCCGCCGCCGAAGCCACCACCATTGCCGCCGCCGAAGCCACCACCATTGCCACCGCCGAAGCCACCACCATTGCCACCGTCTAGGCCGCCACCATTGCCACCGCTTAGGCCGCCACCATTGCCACCGCCTAAGCCGCCGCCATTTCCGCCGACTAAGCCGCCACCATTATTACTGGTACCGTTGTTGCCACCACTATTATTATCCGCACCGTTATTGCTGCCGTCGCCCGCAGCCGTCGCGTTTCCACTCGAATCTGTCCCGTTTCCACTAACATCACCACCGGTAGCATTCCCATTCCCAGCAGCAGTCGTATCAGTCGTCGTATCATTGCCACCGGTCCCAGTATCAGTCCCAGCAGCCGCAAGGTGCGCCGTGAAGGTGACGCTGGCTTCCGTAAGCAGGGTTTTTGTCGCGGTGATGGTACCGCGCACCTTCAAGGTGTGGCTGGTGCCGTCTTGTAGATTGGCAAAGGTGTAAGAGTCGCCGCCGTTGCAAGCAGCAAAGTCGGTCTCAGCATCAAGTTTACACTCATAGCTCACGCCACTTGAAGTCAGGCCCGCCGGCGCACCGCTGAAGCCAAAGTTAACCGTCGAGGCCGAGGGGCTCTTTTGTAACAGATTAGCATCCTTGATCACGGTCGCGGGCGCCAAGGTCAGCGTAGGCGCAGCGACTGGTGGGGTAACGGTTTTGGGCGGGGTGGTGGCCGTTGGGGTCGCGGGCGTCACGAGCGTGGGTGGGGGTGCCACCGGCTCCGGTGAGCTGCTGGTCTTTTTACCGCAGGCGCCGATGACCAACACACATGATAGGACCACTAAAACACGGCTAAATGAATTGATAGAAAAGGACACTTTGGCCTCCTTAGCGACGCATTTTAATGGACAACCGATTTCAGACTCAGACTTTTATATTTATTATGAAACTAAGTCAAACTATTATTACAATCATAAAATATCAAAGATTACGACACCTTCCTGGCCACCCAGCCAAAATGACATCTCTGCCAACATAGCAACGAGTTACCAGCGCTAGACGGCCTTTGATACGCAGCGACCATAAAAGCGACTATTCTATTGAAGGGTGCTTAGTTTCTCGCCGCTGCGTGCCGACCGCTTAGACGATCAGGAGTTGCCATGACCGCTCGCTACACCATTCAGGCCTACAACCTGTACGACTCGATCTCGATCAAAGCGATCAAAGCGCTGCTGCAAGATCAGGTCATCAACAGCTCGCCCGTGGAGCTTCAGGCACGACACGGGCCGTTTAGCTATTTTTTCGTTTATCGCTTTGGCAGCCTGGTATTTTTTAATATGCCGGCTGAGGACATTGAGCAGGAACTGGCACGGATCAAGGAACTGCTCGGCGTGGGCCTCTCCGAACCAACGACCGAAACCTATCAGGTCACCGTCCAAAACGATGGCAACAGGGTCGAGTTCGAGTATGTGCAAGTCGAGCAGTCGACGTTGCCCTACCTCAGCCTGATCGCCATGACCGTAGGACAGTCCGCAGCCCTAGAGTACTTTGAAGTCAACGCCGACCAGAAGCTGCGCGAAATCTCCGAGTTTATGCAGCGGCTAGGGGCGACCGGCAAGGTCCCGGTCAATGCCAAGTTACTGTTAAAATTCATCGGTTCAGCTGGTTGGATGCGCCAACACATCATCAGCAACTTGTCGATCCTCGATTCGCCAGAGGAGGTTTGGACCAGTAAAGACCTGGAGCGCTTGTTCAAAGAACTGCAACTGAACTTCGATATCCACGTGCGCTTTCGCACCCTCGACCGCAAGCTATCGCTGGTCCAGGATCACATGGAAATCCTCTCCGACCTAGTGGCGAGCCGCCGCGCCAACATATTGGAATTGATGGTGGTGGCACTGTTCGTGCTCGAATTACTGCTCAGCACGGTCCGGATGTTTTAGCTGAGTCCGGAAAGCGGCGACCAAAGACCACCTGCATCATAATGCGACGCAACCCAACCAACCTAAATGCCTAGGTTTAATTGGCTTGTACCGCAGTGCGCCGCCAAGCACTTAAAGAAATCCTGTTGCTGCGGGCGAGGTTTACGATTAAAGACTCTATAAATATTATGTTTGGAGACCGACTACGATGAGAAGAATTTTCGTTCTACGGCCTTCCTGGTTGAGTGCTGGCATGTGGCTTGGCTTAGTCTCATGTGCGGCAAGTCCCACAGTCAAATCATCTACGACGGTGCAGCACCAAGCTGCTGTGAGTAGCCTTGGTCTTGACGGCGGACGTCTGGGACTTGCCACGGCATTAAGCCCTGACTTGGCTCCTCACGAAAACGCAAACCCATTTAGTGAAACCTATCTTTTCGTCAATCCAGCCTTCACTGAACACGTGCGGGCGTCGAGCCAAGCCGCCGGACTGTCGCAAGAGCAGTTCAATACCTTGGCCTACTCCAGCACGGCGCTGTGGCTGGACAACACGGCGATGGTCGGTAAGCTGCAAGCCTATCTCGACCAAGCCCGCGACGCTGCCAAACGCCAGGCCCACCAGGTCAGCGTGACCCTCGTCGTCTACAATCTTCCCGAGCGGGACTGCAACGCCAATGCTTCCAACGGCGAGCTCACTTTAGACAACGACGGCCTAAACAAATATATAAGCTACATCGACCAAATCACGGCGATTACCGCCAACTATACCGATCTGCATATCGCCGCGATCGTCGAGCCTGATTCGCTGCCCAACATCGTCACCAATATGGGCAATGCCAAATGTGCCAAGGCCAAGCCCGGCTACGAAATCGGCGTCGCCTATGCCATCAAAAAGCTTGCGGCAAGTCACGTCGCCATCTACCTGGATAGCGCCCATGGCGGCTGGTTGGGTTGGCCTGATAACCGGCAACGGATGGCGCAAGAAGTCCGCAGCGTGCTCGATGCGGCCGGCGGCGTTGATTTGATCCGCGGCTTTTCGTCCAACGTAGCCAACTACAGCCCGCTCAACGTCGATCTCAGTCAGGTCGGAAGCTGGTACGATCCGTCCAACCCAGCCAAGGACGAACTCACCTTCACCCGACTAATGGCTGAGGAATACGCCAAGGTTGGCATCAATCACCGCGCTTTTGTCATCGATACAGGCCGTAACGGCGTCATCAATAGCCGCCAATACTGGCGCAACTGGTGCAATGTGCGTGGAGCCGGTATCGGCGAACGGCCGCGGGTTGCGCCTGCGGACGGGATCGACGCCTACTTGTGGATCAAGCCACCTGGTGAATCCGATGGCACCAGTGACAGAAGCTCGACGCGCTTTGACGCGTTCTGCGGCAATGAAGATGCGACAACCCCTGCACCTAATGCCGGCGACTGGTTTGATGCGCATTTTGTCAACCTCGTGGCACGGGCGAATCCGCGCCTCTAAGAGCTGTATCCCACGCTCTTTGTCTGCCTAGTAAAAGACGGTATGATGATGGCTCAACGGCGGGGTCATCATCGACCATTCCTGCGTTCACTAGAGACGAGGCGCACATGAAGGTTTATGCCGCGGCAAGCAAGCTCAGCTTGAGTATTGGCTGCATGTTCTTGGGACTATGTTTGGCGGCACGTGCGGTTTTCGCCGTCGATGAACCTAGCTTGGGCCGCCGCTACTTTACTGAGCTGGTGCCCTTCGTACAAAAGGAGGTCACATCAACCTTTCGCGGTAAGGACGGCGTACCAATTGCCTACCGCATGTTCCGCCACGTCGGCGCCAAGGGTGGCATCGTCATCGTCCACGGCTACAGCGAATCAACGCTCAAGAATGCCGAACTCATTCACGACCTGATCATGGCCAACTACAACGTGTACTCGCTAGACCTGCGCGGCATGGGCGAGTCTGGTCGCCTGCTGGCCAATCCGCAGATCGGTCATGTCGCCGCTTTCAGCGATTATGTCGACGACCTTCGTAGCTTTGTCACCTCGATCGTCAAACCGGTGGAATCCGGCGACCTGTTTTTAATCGGTCATTCGACCGGCGGCCTCGCCTCAGCGCTGCTGCTCGAACAACCTGGCGACTTGTTCCAAGCCGTGGCTTGGTCGGCGCCGATGTTCGGCATCCAATCCCGCGGCGTCCCCTATTGGCTTGCCTACGCCGGAATTTGGACAGCCATCAAGCTAGGACTCGCTGAGCACTATGTACTCGGCCGTGGTGACTATGACGCCAAAGAGGACCGTCCTGAAAAGAGCTATGTGACCCACAGCCTCCTTCGCGCGCAAAATGCCTCAGAGCTGTACAAGCAGGTGCCGCAGCTGCGCATTTGGGGCACGAGCTACGGCTGGGTGTATAATGCGTTGATCTTTTCGCAGCAAGCGGTCGCTCACGCGGCGGACGTGACAACACCCATTTTGCTCCTCCAAGCCGAAGCTGACGTGGTCGTCAGCAGCGCGCCGCAGCAAAGTTTCTGTGCACGCGCCAAGAACTGCCGCTTGATCGTCGCCACCGGGGCCATGCACGAGATTCTCAACGAGTCCGACCCCATCCGCGACCTGGCCTTGCGGCAGATGCTAGAGTTTTTTGCCGCCCATGCCAAGACCACGACGGTAACCGTCAAACAGCCCTAAGGGCACATTTCCGCAAAAATAAGAAGCTCTCATCATAATTCTTACCATTCGGTGAGGTTATGTTGTCGCTTCCATTTTTTTTAGGTCTAGAATGGCCCGAGTTTGACGGCTACGGCACCGGCCGCATGCAACGGACCATACTAGTTGAACTGGAGTATCCCCCTGAGCCTTCACACGCTGCTGCATTCATTTCACGATTGGTGGGAGCTGCGCTCAGCTGTGGTGTCCTTGAGCCCCACAGACGAGCAGCCGTTACGCATGGAACTCGCTAGTGCCGAGCAACTCTGCCAGCAAGCCCGAGATTTAGCGCTCAGACACCGCCTTGGCACGACGCAAAAGCGCGATGATCTGCTGCCTCGGCTCGCCGACAATGAGCGCAAGCTGGTCGCCTCCTATGACCGCATCACCGCAGCGGTCAGCGCCAAGAGGCGCATTTCACCGGCGGGCGAATGGATCGTCGATAACTTTCATGTCATCGAAGAACAGATCCGACTCGCCAAAAGGCATTTACCAAAGGGCTACAGCCAGGAGCTGCCACACTTATGTTCGAGCGATGGCAACGAAGGATTGCCGCGCGTTTACGATATTGCACTAAAGATGATTTCGTTTTGCGACGGGCGCATCGATAGCCACAACATCTCGAGTTTTGTCGCAGCCTATCAGGAACTAAGCCCACTCAATCTCGGCGAGCTGTGGGCCATTCCGATCATGCTTCGCCTGGCGCTCATCGAAAACCTGCGGCGGGTCGCCATTCGCGTGGCTGTGGGAATTCAAGACCGCGCCATTGCCGAGCAATGGGCCACTAAACTACTGATCATGGCAGAGAAGAACCCGAAGGGGATCTTTCTCGTCACGGCCGATATGGCGCGCAGCGATCCCAGGCTATCGAATTCCTTTATCGCCGAGTTCGTCCAACGGCTGCGCGGTTATCTGCCAGCCATGAGCATCCCGTTGGCCTGGATTGAGCAGCAATTGCTCGATACTGGCTTTACCACAGAAGAGACGGTGCAACAGGAAAACAAGCAGCAAGCGGCCAACCAAGTGTCGGTTGGCGCCAGCTTCGGCAGCCTGCGCTTTCTCGCGGCGATCGATTGGCGTCTTTTCGTCGAGGACATGAGCCTAGTCGAACAACACTTGAACCTGGACCCAAGCGGCATCTATGCAAAAATGGATTTTGCCACCCGCGATCAGTACCGTCATGTCATCGAATCATTGGCCAAAGGCACCGGCGCCGATGAACTCTTGATCGCACAAACAGCGATCGCCCTGGCCGCAGCATTGCCACGCTCCGCCGAGCAGAGCGCCAGGCGCAGACAACAGCATGTTGGCCACTATCTGATCGGTCCTGGTTACGCTGAGCTGTGCCGCAGACTACCGCCGCTCAGCTTAGGTCGGCGCCTACTCAGCACAAGCATCGACCCGCAGTGGCGCTTTGGCATCTATGCCACCGCCATTGGCTTGCTGACCTTGGCCTTTACCGCCTATATGACGGCCCAATTGACCACCAGTCGGTCACCTCTTGGCGCCGTCCTTGCCGCAGCCATCCTCGGCCTGATCGCTGTGAGCCAGAGCGTGCAGGCCTTGGTCAACTGGCTCGTCACGGCGTTGATCAAGCCAAAGCTGCTGCCCGAGATGGACTTCGCCAGCGGTATCCCAGAGTCTGCCCGCACTCTAGTCGTCGTGCCGAGCTTGCTGATCACCCCAGACCATGTCGCCAACTTGGTCGAAGACCTCGAGGTCCGCTTCCTGGCCAACCGTGACGATCACCTGCAGTTTGCCCTGCTCACCGATTTCGTCGATGCACCGACTGCCGTCTTGGCTGATGACGCGGCACTGCTGGCCCTTGCGGTGCAAGGCGTCGAGGACCTCAACCGGCGCTATTCAGGCAGCGGCGGCGGCTTTTTGCTGCTGCACCGGGAGCGCGCGTGGAACCCCCACGACCAGGTGTGGATGGGCTACGAGCGCAAAAGAGGCAAGCTTGAAGCCCTCGGTCATTTGCTGCGCCCGCAATGTCATCCGGACAAAGAACACGGTTTCTCGACGATCATCGGCGATCAAACTAAGCTGGCAAGCGTCAAATATGTCATCACGCTCGACACCGATAGTCATCTGCCTCGCGACATCGCCCGGCAATTAGTCGGCAAGATGGCCCATCCACTCAACCAGCCGGTCTTCGATCCTAAACAAGGTCGTATTACTTCAGGTTACGGCATCATGCAGCCGCGTATCGGCGAGGATATGGCCGGAGCCCAGCGCTCTTGGTTTGTCCGCATCTACGGCGGCGACCCCGGGCTTGACCCGTACAGCCGCGCTGTGTCCGATGTCTATCAGGATCTCTTTGAGGAGGGCTCGTTTATCGGTAAGGGCATCTATGATGTCGATGCCTATATGCAAGTTCTCGCGGAGCGACTCCCAGAAAACACCGTCCTCAGCCACGATTTACTCGAAGGGAGCTACCTCCGCTGCGGCTTCGTGAGCGATCTAACGCTCTATGAGCAGGAACCACACCATCACGGTGCAGCCCTCAGAAGGCGCCACCGCTGGATCCGCGGCGATTGGCAGATCCTATACTGGATCACGCCGTGGCTACCCGGAAAGCACTCCAACCCTTTGACGCTGATGTCGCGCTGGAAGATCTTTGACAACCTGCGACGAAGCTACATTCCACTCGCGACCTTTCTGCTGCTGGTCGATGGTTGGTTCGGACTAGATGCTGGTGACAAGATCGCCTATTTCATCCTTGCGATCCTCACGCTGCCGCAGTTTTTCACCGTGCTTGCAACGTCGCTTCGCCGCATCCCCGAAATCGGCGTCGTCGAACGCGTGACCGACTCAGCGCTCATGGTCCGCCGTTATGCCATCCAAGCCTTGCTCCTGATCGTCTTTCTTCCCGTCGATGCCTGTGTCAATACCCATGCCGCTTTCACCGCGGTCTGGCGCATGCTGCTCTCCAAGCGGCACTTGTTGGAGTGGCAGTCGCAGACCGACCCGCGCCACAGTCGAGCTAAATCATTGGGCCAGTTTTACCTTGCGGGGAGTGCCACGGTGGCTATTACCGTGATGTTAACGGCTCTGCTGCTTTGGCTTTACCCCGCGAACTTGGCCGCGGCAGGCCCCTTTCTCTTGCTGTGGCTGCTGTCGCCAGGCGTTGCGTGGTGGCTTAGCCGCCCGCTGTCATCCGCTGCGGCACCGCTGTCACCGTTGCAGACCAGGTTCCTCGAACGGCTGAGCCGGCGGACCTGGCGCTTTTTTGAAACCTTCGTGACTGCTGAAGATCAATGGCTGCCGCCCGATAATTACCAGGAATACCCGGTTGCCGTACTTGCACATCGGACCTCACCAACAAATATTGGTTTAGCGCTCCTCAGCAACCTGGGTGCCTACGACTTTGGCTATATCGATGCTACGTGCTTGATCGATCGAACCCAGAAGACGTTTTCGAGCTTGGCAAAGATGACGCGTTTTCGCGGCCATTTCTTCAACTGGTATGATACGCAAACGCTGCAGCCGCTGCTGCCGCAGTATGTATCGACGGTCGATAGCGGCAACTTGGTTGGGCTTTTGCTCACCTTGAAGGCTGGTCTGCGCGAGCTAGGCGACCGATCCGTGATTCAGGCACGGCTGGCCGAAGGAATTAGCGACACTCTCCGCGTCCTACACGAGGTTCTCGAGCAGGCTTACCTAGAACGCGGACAGCCCCTTCCGACGGGACTTGGCGCCGCCGTGACCTGGCGACAACGCCTGGGCGACTGCCTAGATGGGCACAACCCAAACTATCGTCAGTTAATACCACTAGCTGCAGAGGCTAAAGTGCTGCTGGCGCATCTGGTGCGCCACGTCGATAACTTTGGCGATGTCGATAGCCACTGGTGGGTTAATGCGCTACTGCGGCAATTCGATCAGATGATCGTCTCGCTACTCAACCGTGATTTGCCCTGGTTGCAACTTGAGGCGCCCACTCCAGCAGCCTGCAATCATCTGACACTAGCAGCTGGAAGTGCGGCACCGCGCCTACTCGCTCTGTTTGCGACTGCCAGCGCCATACCTACCTGGAATGAACTGGTCGCTCTTGGCAACGAGGCGCAGGTCATCGACGCGGCTGCCGCACAGGCCGCACAGGCCAGCGAGCATGAGGCACAGGCCTGGTTGACAAGCCTGGCAGCCTGCGTCCGCAGCGCTGCCGCAGTCGCTAAAAATCTGCTGCATGAGGCGGCTACACTCGCCAGCCAATGCGACGAATTCAGTCAGCTGGAATACGACTTCCTCTATGACAAATCGCGTCAACTCCTCAGCATCGGCTACGCCGTCACCGAGCATCGCCGCGATGTCGGATGCTACGATTTGCTCGCATCGGAAGCGCGCCTTGGCAGCTTCGTCGCCATCGCCCAAGGCTTGCTACCGCAGCAGCACTGGTTCGCCCTAGGCCGACTGCTGACGCAGGTACACAGCGGCTCGGCTCTGCTGTCTTGGAGCGGGTCGATGTTTGAGTATCTGATGCCGGCACTAGTAATGCCGAGCTTTCCTGGTAGCCTACTCGACCGTACCTGCCACAACGTCGTCAGCCGCCAGATCGAGTACGGCAAGCAACGGGGCGTGCCCTGGGGCATCTCGGAGTCGGGCTACAACACCACGGATATGAACCTAAACTACCAGTACCGTGCCTTTGGGGTACCCGGACTTGGATTTAAACGCGGCCTGGTCGACGACTTGGTGATCGCACCGTACGCCACCACCATGGCGCTGATGGTAAACCCAGCCGCAGCTACGGCCAATTTGCAGGTTCTCGCCAGTAAAGGGTTCATCGGCAGGTACGGGTTCTACGAAGCCATTGACTACACATCAAATCGTTTGGTTCAGGGCCAAGGTGAGGCGCTACTGCGCTCGTACATGGCGCATCACGAAGGTATGGCCTTTCTGTCGCTGGCCTATCACCTCCTAGATCAACCCATGCAGCGCCGGTTTATGGCCGACCCTCAGGTGCAGGCCACCGAGCTGTTGCTGCAGGAGCGAGTACCAAAGTTTACGCCGTTTTATCCTCATGCCCCCGAGGTCCAAGGTGGGGCCCGGCCGCAGCAGGAACAAGGCACGCCACTGCGCGTCATCACCACGGCCCAGACGCCAAGGCCCGAGGTGCAGCTCTTGTCCAACGGCCGCTATACGGTGATGGTGACCCAGGCGGGAGGTGGCTACAGCCGCTGGCAGGGACTCGCTCTGACGCGGTGGCGTGAAGATCCTAGCTGCGATGATTGGGGGTCGTTTTGCTACGTGCGAGACGTTGGGTCCGGCGCGACTTGGTCCGCCGCGCATCAGCCAGTCGGGGCCCATGCCTCGCACTACGAGGCCATCTTTCCTTTGGCTCGGGCGGAATTTCGCCGTCTTGATCAGGGCATCGAGATGCATACCGAAATTGCAGTCTCACCAGAAGACGATATCGAACTGCGGCGGCTGACGTTTACCAACCTGAGCAAGGAGCCCCGCTCCCTTGAGTTGACCAGTTATTCCGAGGTCGTCCTGGCGCCACAAGCTGCCGACGAGGCTCATGCCTCCTTCAGCAACCTCTTTGTCCAAACCGAAATCCTCAGCGACAAGCAGGCCATCCTCGCCACGCGCAGGCCGCGTTCGGAACAAGAGCAAACGCCGACCATGCTGCACTTGTTATCGCTGTACGATGCTCCGATTGGCTCCGTCTCGTTCGAAACCGATCGGGCACGCTTTATCGGTCGCGGTCAAAGCACGGCTAAACCCAAGGTGCTTAGCCAAACGCCCGGGTCAAGTCAGCCCCTATCCGGTCAAGATGGCTCGGTCCTCGACCCGATCATGGCGATCCGTTGCCAAATCACCATAGCGCCGGACTCCACGGTTAAATTGCACTTTGTGACGGGAGTGGCGAGCAACCGCGAACTCGCCGTACAAATGGTCGGCAAATATCATGATGAACACGTGGCTGACCGTGTTTTTGAAATGGCTTGGACCCACAGCCAAGTGGTGCTGCGTCAGTTCAACATCAAGGAGTCCGATGCCCACCTGTACGTGCGACTAGCCAGTTCGCTCATCTACGCCAACCCGCAGCTGCGAGCTAAGCGTGCAGTGCTTAGCAAAAGCAACCGTCGTCAAGCCGACCTTTGGGGTTACGGCATATCCGGTGATCTACCCTTAGTTCTACTGCGTGTGACCAATCAAGAGCATATGGAAATCGTCCGCCAGATGGTGCAGGCGCACGCCTACTGGAGGATGATGGGACTGGCCATCGATCTGCTCATCTGGAATGAGGATGACTCCGGCTACCGCCAAGTCCTGCACGAGCAGATCATGGCCGTTATCTCTTCGGCAAGCTCCACCCACCTCCTGGACAAGTCGGGCGGCTTGTTTGTGCGCCGCACCGACCAAATGCCTGAAGACGATCAGGTCCTATTCCAGACGATTGCTCGGGTGATCATCAGCGACAACGGTGGCAGCCTTGCCGAACAAATGCAACGGCGCGACGCGAAGCAACGCGAGCTACCGCAGCTCATGACCCCGACTAAACTCCTAGACCAGACCCAGCTGGAAGCTCCTCCAGCGCCGCAGGCCTTGGGGCATTTCGCCAATGGTCTGGGGGCCTTTAGCCGCGATGGCAAAGAGTACGTGATCTCGACCGACACCTACCGTAGGACTCCCGCCCCGTGGAGCAACGTCCTGGCGAACCCCTACTTTGGCAGCGTCATCTCCGAAAGCGGCTCCAGCTATAGCTGGTGCGAAAATGCTCACGAATTTCGCCTCACACCCTGGTATAACGACCCCGTCAGCGATCGCAGCGGTGAAGCGTTTTATCTGCGCGACGAGCAGAGCGCGCAGATTTGGTCACCAACACCTTTGCCGGTGCGGGCCGATGCTACTTATATAACCAAACATGGTTATGGTTACTCAAGCTTCGCCGTCGCGCATCGTGGAATCGCATCGGACCTGACCATCTTTGTTGCCATCGATGCACCGATTAAACTGGCGCTGCTGAAGCTGCGCAATGACGGCGACGAGGTGCGTAAGTTAACGCTCACAAGCTATAGCGAGTGGGTCCTCGGCGAACTTCGTACGGCCTCGTTGATGCACGTGCTCACCGAGCGTGATGCCGCCAGTGGTGCTTTGTTCGCACGCAATCCTTACCATGGCGAATTTGGCGGCCGCATTGGCTTCCTGAGCACCAGCGAACCGATGTTTAGCTATACCTGCGACCGCAGTGAGTTCATCGGCCGCAATGGCAACGCCGCGCGCCCCGAGGGTCTCCTGCGCACCAATCTGTCCGGTCGAGTCGGCGCCAGCATGGATGCTTGCGCCGCGGTCCAGGTCGCCATCCACCTCGCACCCGGCGAAGAACGCGAGATGGTTGTCGGCTTAGGGGTCGGGCGCGATGTCGATGATACAAGGACTTTGCTGAACCGCTTTATGAGTGTGCCAGCCGCATACGCCGCCCTGCGCGAAGTTAAAACCCACTGGGCGGGTATCCTCGGCGCGGTGCAGATTAAAACCCCAGACCTGGCCACCGACCTGCTGACCAACGGCTGGCTGTTGTACCAGGTCATCGCCGCGCGCATCTGGGCGCGTAGCGGCTACTATCAGTCCGGGGGGGCCTTTGGCTTTCGTGATCAGCTGCAGGATACGATGGCCCTGCTGCACGCACAGCCGAGCTTTCTGCGCGTACAGATCCTGCGCTGCGCCGCGCACCAGTACCGCGCTGGAGACGTGCAGCATTGGTGGCACCCACCGAGCAACCGTGGCGTGCGCACGCACTTTTCCGATGACTATCTCTGGCTACCCTTTGCGACCTGCCGCTACGTACTGAGTACTGCTGACACCGGCATCCTCGACGTCCGCACCCATTTCCTCGAAGGCCGCAACGTCATGCCGGACGAAGAGGCCTATATGGATCTACCGCAGATCTCCGAGGATACCGCAACGCTCTATGAGCATTGTGTCATCGCCATTGAGCGAGCACTTCGATTTGGCCAGCATGGACTGCCGCTGATGGGCTGTGGCGACTGGAACGATGGCATGAACCTCGTCGGCGCGCATGGCAAAGGCGAAAGCGTCTGGTTGGCCTTCTTTCTCTATGACATCCTCAAACAATTTGCCGACGTCGCCGCCAGCCACAACGATGACGACTTTGCTCAAAAGTGCCTAAAGGACGCCGCGGCGCTGCAAGAGCGCATCGAGGCCAACGCCTGGGATGGCGAGTGGTACCTGCGCGCCTTCTTCGATGATGGCACGCCACTTGGCACCGCGGCTGCAAGCGAATGCCAGATCGACGCCTTACCGCAGAGCTGGGCCGTGCTCTCCGGCGCCGGCCGGCCAGATCGAGCGGAACAAGCCATGCACATGGCCTACAACCGCCTGGTCGATCAGGAGGAGCGCATCATCAAACTATTTGATCCACCGTTTGACAAGTCTTTGCCCAGCCCCGGCTATATCAAAGGCTACGTCCCCGGCGTGCGGGAAAATGGTGGCCAATACACCCATGCCGCCGTCTGGAGTACCATGGCCTTCGCTGCCCTCGGCGATGCTAAAAAGGCCTGGCAGATGTTCCACATGATCAATCCGATCAACCACGCCCTCAATGAAGACGGCCTGGCGACCTACCGCGTCGAGCCTTACGTCATGGCCGCCGACGTCTACGCGGTCGCACCGCACACCGGTCGTGGTGGATGGACCTGGTACACCGGCTCCGCCGGGTGGACCTACCGCCTCATCGTCGAGTCACTGCTCGGTTTAACGCTCAAAGCCAACGAGTTAACATTTAAGCCGTGCGTCCCTGCGGAGTGGACCGAATACAAGGTACGCTACCGCTACCGCCAGACCTATTATCACATCACCATCCACCTGCAGGTAAGTGCCGGGCAGTCGACGCGCATCGTCGTCGATGGAACGCAGATCGAGGGTGATCGATTGCGACTGGTCGATGATCGTCAGGAACACCGTGCCGACATCTATGTGGCACCGACTGAGGATACGAGTTTAACGGATCTAACAACGCATGGAACGCCTCTGCCTATGCTCCACCAGATGATTGATACGATTGAACCGTCACCAGTATGAGCGAGGTAGAATCATAGGACGAATCCCGCATCACGCCGCATCATCGCGAACGTCAGCGGATCCGTCGGAGGCACGCCACCAGGGCTTGACCGACAGCCATACGAACCAGCCAAAGATCAGATGAATCGGCGCGTGCTCACCAATATGCAAGAAGGTGTAGACCACGCCGAACGGCGCATCCAAATGTCCAAGGTAAATATGCGAGGAGTGCAAATTTTTTGGTTATCTGCGAAATTTATACACGCGCCCCTTGCGCTCACCCCTTGCCGTCACTTCACCACTGGCTGCTAACGACGCCAAATCCCGCTCCAAAGTCCGTCGCGGTATGCTCGGCAACCATTTGATCACATCTTGCATCGAGAAC
>JAPLFX010000091.1 GCA_026390445.1 Pseudomonadota bacterium | reverse complement strand
GCCAAGATTAAAACTGGTCTTCTCTGGGTTGGCGAGGTTGATCAATTCCCCCAGCGCCGCCCGTCCAGCTGGACTACTCAGCTCCTCTAGGCTGCGTTCGCCGGGGTAAAAGTAGTTCAGCGTGTTCAGGCGCGGGTCGAGTGGCGAAAACGGCAGTCCATCTTGGAGGGCCGCAGCACTAAAGCTTTCCACTTTAAACGGCTCCAACCTTCGCAGGACTCTTTGGCCGGCGCTTGGTTGCAGCACACGCAAACCAAAACTCCAATTGCCGCCGCTATTGTCGCTGAGCGCCCAGGCGACCTTAAAAAGGCGACTGGATTTACCATAAGTGATCAGCAATTGCCGCCAGGCTTTACCCACCGGACCCAAGGCGGCGTCTCCGCCATCACCCAGCGGATAGCCGCCGCAGTCCATTTCCTCGGTGAGGCCTGGATGTGGCTGCAGGAGGTCTGCGGGAGGTGGCATCTTACCGGCAGCAGCCAAAGCCTGCCGCGTCACTTGTTTAAAGTCGCGTAGACTGGCCACAGCGGCTGCCAGGTCTGGGACCTGAAAAAACAGATGCAGCGCCATATCCATGGCGTGATAACCACGGTCCCCAGCCTTTGCAAATGGTTGCACGACCAGGCGCAACTCGCTGTCGCCGCAGGCGGCAGCAGGAAACTCACGCCCCCCAGTCGGCGTCAAAGCCAACGGATCGTCCGAAAGCATCTTCGCCTGAAACGGACAAGGATCAAAGCGAGCGCTCACCACGCGCCACGCCCGGTAGTTGCAAACCCCTCTTGGCAACGACTGGTGCGTCGCGACGTTCGTACCCGCTGCACGCAGCGCCGCGACATCTTGGACAAGCTGATCAGCAGCGACGGGATCCGGACAGTCGCCCGTGGTATCGACGTCAGGCAACGCCTGCATCTCCTGGTACAAGTCTCTCAGTGCAGGCTTTTTCCTGCTCCACAGCGAGTCATTGTCTGGCAAGGGCAGCACCGCAAGGAGCACATCCTTGGCCCAGGCTTGCCACTGTTCTCGACTCATCAGCGGATCGCTGCCACCCAGGTCCAGAGTCGGCGCATGACAAAAGCCCGTACCGCTGTGACCGAATGGCGATTCGCTCGGTCGCGACTGCGCTGATGCCTGCAGCGGCACCAGCAGCGACAGGTCGCTTAGACCAAAAGCCTCTGCCGACGGATCTTGCGACGCCGCAGCAGCTGCAGGATGATCGCCTAGGTAGAAGCGGTCGCGAATCCAGACGGATGCAGCAAAAGCTATAGCCACTAGCAGCAGGATCCAGCGCATCACAGGCTGTCTTTGACTCCACTTCATCGTTGTGCTTAGCCCTCGCCGTACAGATCTAAGTGCCCGAATTAGGCCCGTCACCAAGCGCTGGCTTCGGCAACGTCGTCAGCACGCGCACGCCAACGCGCAGCTGCCCACTGAGCGAAAAGCAGCTGGTCCCCGACGGCACGCTGCAGTTGATCTCGGTATGATCAGCTTGTGAAAACGCGCAATTCTTCGGCAATGCAGTCAAAAGACCCAGTCGCATCAGCGGCATGGTCGTGTGCTCGACGTTATCCGGCGGCATTTGGTCGATACTAAAATCAAGCTTGCCGTGGTATTTCTCGCCGACGACATAGCGAACCTTGTCACAGATCTCCGGATCGGAATTGCGCTCTGGGACGCAACCACCACCGTGTGGCGAGATCTCGGAGCAATTATGGCCCACTCCCTTGCCCGCCTTGAGGCGCTTGATCGCGACATTCGAGCAATCGTCACGCAGCATCTGCGCCGCGCTCACTGAGTTGATGTCGGTCTGACCGCGACTGTTGAGATAGAATTCGCGGTGGTCGTCAAAGCTGGTGGTAAACTGACAGATATCTTCTGCAGCGCCTTTACGCACAAGACGCCACTCGCAATACTCCTCCTGCTGATCGACGTAGACCTCGGAGGAGCTACCAAAGCGCTTGGGTTCACAGGCCCAGTCGATCACATAAGCCCGAGAGCCATCCGGTGCCGCGGCCCCTTGCCAATCCGAGGATAATTTTGAATCTGGACCTCGCCCATCCGCACAACCGGTCAAAGCGGTGACCATCGTCGCCAAGGCAAAGGCGCACGGCCCAAGACGCAAGGTCATTGCGAGCTCCATGATGTTTGATTGGATGGAATGAGTACGAATAGGGAATCTGAGCGGCAGGACGTACCAGCAAGAAAGCAGTGGGCACCCTTCAATGGTAGGCTAATTACCGCCTCGGGTCCAGATCAGCGATTTGCGCAACAATGTAACAAAAATGCGCAAACAGCTCACCCATCACGGCTAACACGAATCAATTGCTCATGTTAGCGTGGTCGCTTGTTTGACTCTGACGCCGATAAGCCGGGTTGCCACAGTCCTGGAACTCCGTGCTCAGACAACCGTGGCAGGTGCCACGTCACGAGGTCGTAACAATGTTCAAGAGCGTCTTGATCGCCAATCGCGGTGCTATTGCCTGCCGCATCATTCGCAGCGTCCAGCAGCTCGGCGCCAAGGCTGTCGCGGTTTATGCCGAGGCCGATGCCACGTCCCTGCATGTCGCACTCGCTGACACAGCTCTAGCACTGGGCGACGGCTCTGCCGCACAAACATACCTGTGTTTTGAGAAGATCTTCGCCGCGGCGCAGGCTGCAGGCGCCGAGGCAATCCATCCAGGCTACGGCTTTCTCAGCGAGAACGCGGCCTTTGCCCAAGCTTGCCAAGAGCGCGGCCTGATCTTCATCGGTCCCACGCCAGAACACATTCGCGCCTTTGGCCTCAAGCACACGGCACGCGCCTTAGCCGTTGCCGAGGGATTACCCATCCTGCAAGGCACTAGTCTGCTTCAGGACCTAAATGCCGCGCGCAGCGAAGCCAGACGCATCGGCTATCCAGTCATGTTGAAGAGCACGGCAGGTGGCGGTGGGATCGGCATGCGCAGCTGCGACAGCGAGGATGCGCTGACTTTAGCCTACGCGTCCGTATGCCGCACCGCAGAGAACTCGTTTGGCTCAGGCGATGTCTATCTTGAGGCCTTTCTTCGCCAGGCGCGGCATGTCGAAGTGCAGATCTTCGGCGATGGACGCGGCAATGTGGTCGCCCTGGGCGAGCGCGACTGCTCCGTCCAGCGGCGCAACCAAAAGGTCATCGAAGAAACCCCCGCACCAGGACTCAGCGCGGCGTTGCGCACAGCTTTAATCGATGCCGCAGTCAAACTCGGCCAACGCGTCGGCTATACCTCGGCTGGAACGGTCGAGTTTTTGGTCGATCTAGCGAAGCAGGAATTTTATTTTCTCGAGGTAAACACGCGCCTCCAAGTCGAGCACGGCATCACTGAAGAGGTGTCCGGCATCGATCTCGTCGCATGGATGGTCCAGCAAGCGGCGGGAGACCTCGACCTTAGTGGCTTCGTCTACCGACCAAACGGTGTGTCGATTCAAGCCCGTGTCTACGCTGAGGACCCAAACAACGCATTTCGTCCCAGTGCCGGCTTACTTACCGAGGCGACCTTTGCAACGGCCGCCCGGGTCGATACATGGATCGAACGCGGCACCGAGGTCTCAGCCAATTACGACCCGCTGCTAGCCAAGATCATCGTCACCGGTGTGAGCCGCGACGAAGCCGTGGCAAAACTGCACGCCGCCTTGGCCGCTAGTGCCGTCGCCGGCATCGCGTCAAACCTAGCGTATTTGCGGCAAATCGCTGCGTCGAGCGATTTTGCTAAAGCCCAGGTGCACACGGCGTGGTTGGCTGACTTCCCCTACCAGGCCGCCAGCATCGACGTCATTGAACCCGGAACCCAAAGCAGTATC
>JAPLFX010000019.1 GCA_026390445.1 Pseudomonadota bacterium | reverse complement strand
CTGATGTTACGCTTATTCAAGGCATTCTGTGAGGCCGAAGAGCGCCAACTATCGCGCGACGACATCCTAAAAAAGGTCTACCTCATCCATGACATAGAACTCCGCTCCGAGCGCTTCCTAGAGTCGAAGTACTGTAACGCGGTCAAGTTGATCAGTCGCGCAAGAATCCTCGCTGCAGCACTATTAGGCCGAGCTGTCCGGAATGGGGTCGAATGGTTTGTCTACGATCAGGAGCGGCGGATCTGGTGCCTGTTTCGCATGCGAAACGAATATTTCACCAACGTCAGCCCCTGCTAAGATCTGGCTAGCGCCCCGCCATCAATCGGTAGAGGGCGCTGATTTCCCGCCACAAACCATCGCTATGCGCGATTTTCTTTTTGAATAGACGGCGAATGCGTGGACTCGGGACTTTATGCGCAACGACCTTTTTATACAGTGAATAGCCGAGCATCTGCCCAATGGCCCGACTCACGGCATAATCCAAGTCTTGATCCCACTGCAGGACCCTGGCCTGCGGCGACGGCATTTTCAAGGTCTCATCATGCAGTTTACTGCCCATCCAAAGGTCAAACCGCAGTACGGCGGTGGCTAGCTGGGCCTTGGTATCAAGTGGTGAATCACCAAGCCTCTTGTGCCGCATGAGGGTCTGACGAAAGTGATGCAACTCCATACATTGGCGGCTGGGATTTAGGATTTTCGAAGCGATCATACCGACGGCTGACTTGAGCACACGACGGTAAAAGTCTTCGACCGGGGTATCGGTAACATCCTGAAATCCAGTCAACAGCGTATGTAAATACTGACCAGCGGCTTCAGCCAGGTTGTTGATGGAGATATAGGTAAGCAGGACCGATTTGGTCTTGCCGACAAAATAGACACCGTCGATGCTGGCGCGACCGACCAGGCGTTTTGCTTCTGCCGCCGAGGTCAAGCCATCGCTGGTTAGTCCGCGCAAGAAGTCCCCCCCTGGGGAATATTGCAACTGAAAGCTTTCCATATCGCTGGCATCGATCGACAGCGACATAAATCCGGCGAGATTCTTTACGAAGCTGAGAAACTGATAATCAACATCAAAGGCGTCCTCGCTGTAAAGGTCTAGCTCTTGATTGAGCTCATATTCTTGCGCACTAGCTGGCAGTGCACTGATATGACGCGTTTCCTCCCACAGTGAGAAAGACTGCCATTTCATCCACGGTGGCGAATTGACGACGCAGTAAAAATCCTTTCTTAAGCGGAGGTACTCAGTCAGAGTTGTCGCTTCTACTTTATTTAAGGCAAAATAATACCGATCAATGTTATTTAGGATGCGCAGCATTGGCCCTTTAATGCCTTGCCGCTTTTGCTCGGCAGCCAGGGACTTGGGTAGATGTGCGTCGGCCAAGTGATACTCACCGATCAAACAGATGATCTTATGGTCAGGGTAAGCCTCGGCAAGTGACACCAGGCATTTCGCGGCAAACTGGTCGCGCTTGCGCAAGGTGTCACGCCCAGCATTGTCCGTATTGATCCCGACGACCTGAAGCCGGCGGGCCCGAGCGAAGTCGAGAATCATCTTGAAATTTTGCCAGGGGAAGCCCCATTCGGCGCTGTAATTGACGCTACCAAGAAACACTTCGTCGCTCAAGCGACCGGCAAGATAACCATCGATCAAGTCCTGATCCACGGCCTTGAACATCTCCAAGGCCAGCACCACCTTGCGCGTGCGCTGGCGTTCGACATAAGTACGCAGCAGGCGTAAAAGCCCCCGCTGCGATTGGCGCAGGGTGTGGAAGTCGCCGTATAAGATGAAACGGTGCTGGCGCATTGCCGCCAAAAGCTCCGTCTGATTGGTACGCACGCAACGCTTTGGCAGGCTCTGTTCAAACTTTGCCGAATAAGCAAGAATCGTCGCCGAAGTGCCGCTAACAATGGCATGGGCCTCGGTGTAGGCCTTGTCATAGAGCGTCTGCTGCAACTGACGGAGCTGGGTTAGGGTCTGGGAGGTCACCCGTAGGATCCAAAAAGCTGAGGTGATGAGCAATAGGAAAAGAGAGCATTGGCCATGCAGGGTCGCAGGACCGTCCGAAGGGAGGTTATCTTATCATTATAGCAGCAATGTCTGAGGGAGCGAACTAACAGCGGCCTACGGGTGGAGTTCGGTGTAAAGACTACCCATGGCCCCGTCTTTTTTCGGATCTTCACCGGGCAGCAAAAAACTACAGCGAATACCGGTAACCTGACCAGTCCACGGCTGATTCGAGAGATTTTTAGCAATCCCCTTACATTGGGCCGTCATCTCTTCGAGCGAGAGATCCTTAGCCGACCTAAGTCGCAAGAGGATGCCGTCGCCTCCAACCACCAGAATCGTCGCGACGTAAACAACGTCATAGCCCTTGACGGCTGCTTTGACCTCCTCAGACCATTGTGCAGGAGTCATGACGGCATCACGCGCTTTGAGCAGATCGGGCTGCACCGCAAGCTCGACAAAGGTACCGCCATCTGCGAGCTTAGCGGCGAGATCGTACTTAATGAAGGCCGACCGCTTGAAGCTCGCATGGCTGGCCTTGGCAGCAAGGTCAGCCCACTCCGCGTAATCCTTACCGGCGTGAGTCCACTGCTGCGTTCTAAAGGCGCCGATCACCCACTTCGATTGGACAGGAACGAGCGAGATAAAGATCCGGCCGATTTCCTTTTGGCCCATCACCTGGAGCCACAAGCCAAACTGCAGAGGATAGCCATACTGCGAAAAGACTTTGACCTGATCACCGGGACAAGACTGTGCAACTGGTGAGCCATCGATGGTGTTAAGTGCCCAGAGACGATAGATCGACACGTCATACGGCGCCCCATAGGTAAAGTCGAGTTTACCAAAGGTCTCGCCCAGCGCCGCTAAGCTGACATTGAGGCGGCTATGAAACAGCGGCTGCAGGGCCTTATCATCCTTCGTGCGCACGGCCGCGATGATGCTCGAGATCTGCGCCTGCAGTGTCGCCGTAAGTGGCGTTGCTAGCGCAATGGTTCCTCGCGGATCGGTCTTGATCAGCCGGCAAGATGGCGTGTTGAGGGTCCCTTCAAATAGCTCACGACGCAAGGGCTCGCCCGGGTCGTTAGGCGACGGGGTGGCCTTTTCGACGGTGGTCGCGCCGACGTTGGCGGCAAACAACAAAATCGAAGACCCTAGGGCCAAGGCAACTAGGGACAGTGGGCTACTTTTTTGCCGCGCAGCTACCACAGCCTTTTTTATCAAAGCTCTCAGTCGGCCAAGTGCCAAATTCCGCATTGATCACCTCCAAGGCATCGGCAAGGAAATCATATTCACAGCTAAACAGCTCCTTTAGGAGCTTCTTTTCTAGGCAGTAGGCATTGTAACTAAAGCGCCCCAACACCGGGTCATAGACCTCGCTGACTCCAGCTTGACGGTCGCGAAAGACCAACACAGTGTGTTCATAGTTGTCTTCGGTGAGGGCTTGCTTGACCGAAACTTGTACCAAACTCATTGCACTTATTACCTTATACGAACCAAGGTCCAGGACAAACCACTCTAGCACATTCAGTGGGTTCGGCCGAGGAGGCTTAAGATGAAGTCGATTAACGTCAGTGAGGATTTCAACCCCTGCACGGATTCGATGGCTTGCCGCGTGTACGCTGCCGCCTCGGCCCTGGCCTCCTCTGGAGACATCAAGGCCAAATATGTAAGCTTACCGGCTTGGCGGTCCTTACCCGGCGATTTACCCGTCGCCGCAGACTCATCGAGGACATCATCGAGGACTTGAAAGGCGATACCCAGGAGCTGGCCAAAGCGGCGGCAGTGGTCGACGATGTCGGCCGGCGCGCCTCCAGCAATTGCGCCCATGGCGGCGCTAGCACCCAGCAAATCACCGGTCTTATGCCGATGGATCCGGTTGAGTTCGGCCAGGCCCGCACCCTTGCGCGACGTCCAATGCAGGTCCAGATACTGACCGAGAACCATCCCCTGGCTTCCCGCGGCCCTCGCCAACTCCCGGATCATCGCAAGTCGCCTTGACGAGGCCAGTAGCTGCTCTTCGGCATCGCTACCAGAACCAGCAAGCAGGGCAAAGGCATCGGTTAGCAGGGCATCGCCGGCAAGCAGGGCCTCGGCTTCACTAAAAGCTATATGGGCGGTGGCCTTGCCGCGACGGGTGTCATCGTCGTCCATACATGGAAGGTCATCATGGACCAAGCTGTAAGTATGGACCAGTTCGAGTGCGGTCGCCGCACCTAAGGCAGGTGTCACGTCGCCACCGACCGCTTCAGCGGTCAGTAAACAAAGCAGCGGACGCACGTGTTTGCCGCCATTGTTTAGCACATAACGTTGAACCTCAGCCTCGGCACCACCGTAGCGTCGTGCCACTTGCGCGGCAAGGTGACTCTCGAACATCCGCTTCAGCGCATCAATATGTGGGTTAACGATGCTCATAAATCAACCTTTCTACGGCACCACCGGCAAGGGGCAGGGCGCCACTCATCAAACGATTGACAGTACGCGGATAGAGTTCGCTTTCGGCGGCAAAGACGCGTCCTGCGAGTGCTCGCAGATCGTCCTCCGGCTTAACCGGTACGGTGATCTGGGCGATCAAAGCACCTTCATCGTAGCGCTCGGTCACAAAATGCACCGAAGCACCAGCAACCGCATCACCAGACGCGAGGACGGCCGCATGGACCTTGTCGCCATACATGCCCACTCCACCATGTTTGGGCAATAGCGCGGGATGGATGTTGACGATGCGCTGACTCCAGCGTGGGTGAAGCGGAAAGATCTTAAGGAATCCAGCCAAAGCAATCCAATCGATGCCTTGACCTTGCAACCACGCATAGAGACGGTCGCCACTTGCAGCGAAACTTGAAGTGGAAAAATCCGCGACCAAAACCGGGAGTTCATGGTCTCTGGCAACCGCGACCGCAGCACAGTCAGCCCTTGACGCAATCACCGCAGCGACTTGGTAACCACTATCTGGCAGCTGCTGGCGAAGGAGGTTCGCCAAGGTGCGACCGGCTCCGGAGACAGCGACCGCAAGGCGACGTCCGTTGCTGGACGAGTAGCTGCTGGTCAAAGCTCTCCCCCTTGGAACACGACGTGTGAGCGATTTTTCAGACCGTTCCAAAAGGCTTCGGCCGTGACGACTTTGCCCCCCGCAGCCTTGAGCTTAAACAACTGGATCGTGCCGTCACTCGTCCCAACAAGCAGGCAACGCAGGCGCTTTTCGTAGTGGGCCTGGCCCGGAGCGAGTCCACTCATAGCAGACTCGTCGTGTTTCATGTCGACCAGGCTGAGGCGCCTACCTTCAAGATGAGTAAAGGTGCCAGGCCACGGCTCGTAGGCGCGAAAGGCGTTGTAGATCTCTGCACTTGACCTTTGCCAGTCAACCGCACCGTGTTGTTTTTCGATTTTGCGGCAGTGGGTCGCTGCCGCTTCTTTTTGCGGTGTGCCTACAAAGGTCGGATCTTCTAGTTGGCGCAGTGCCGCGACGACCAGAGGGGTGCTGGCGGCAAACAGCCGAGACGTCAAGTCGCCACTGGTTTCGTCTCGCTCAATGGGCATGGACTCTTGGACGATGATCGCGCCGGCATCGAGCTTCTTGACGGTAAAGAGGATGGTCACGCCAGTCTCCTCCTCGCCACTAAGCAAGGCCGCGGGCACCGGCGTTGCGCCGCGATACTTTGGCAACAGCGACGGGTGGATATTGATCGTGGCGCGACGCGGTATGGCCAAGAACTCCTCGCTGAGAATTTGCCCATACGCTGCAGTGATGGCGACATCAGGCATCAACCGAGCAAAGGCGGCAAGAAATTCCGGCGAACTGGCCTTTTCCGGCTGCAAGGTCGTGATTCCCAAGCTTTTCGCGTAGGCAGCCACAGGTGGATCCAGTGGCCCCTGACCACGACCAGCTGGTCGCGCCGGCTGACTCACCACTCCAACCACTTCATGCCCAAGTGCCTGTGCCTGCGCCAAAAGGGCTTTTAAGGGGGCAACGACTGGTTCGGGAGAGCCGAGGAAGATCAAGCGCATAAGGCCCCTTGTCGGCGCGAAATGGCCGGTTCCAAGGTTTATAGTCAACTGCGCCGGAGCCGTCCATAGCGCGATATCCTGGGAAACCGCACCATTGCTGCTGAGTCACGGCAGGTATTTCAAAAAAAAGTATATTAATTTCATTAATGTATATTAAATTTATAAAATAAATTGATTTTAATTAAAAAATTGATATTATGGGGTTCGCCTCAGTGTCTCCTGCCGAAAAAAACCCATCGGAGGTTATTCATGATCCTACGCCCCTTCGCGTCCATGCTACCCCTAGCCTTGTCGGCTTCCTTGCTGGCTTCCTGCAACAGCAGCCAAGACAGCCATAACGCCCAACCGACGCCGACGACTCCAGTGGGGTCTCCAGCGGCCAATCCGGACACAGGTACACTCAGCACCGAGCAAGCCGCTGAACTGAGCGACCTGCCAAGCACCGTGCTCATGGGCGTCAAACCAGGGGAGGATGCGTCGGCTGCTGACCTGCGTATTCCAGGCACCAATGTAACAGGTGCGTCCGATGCCAACGCAGCTTTGCAGGCCTATCAATCCGGCCTAAGCGTAAAAGTCGATGGCACCAGCAACGAACTCGACCGTGCCTCGTCAGCCGCGTCATGGGCCCCGTACGCAGGCACCTCGGATTTCGCCAACTATGCCCCGAAAGTCTATTCCAAAGTCCGTCAGGGTGTAAGCTACAGCTACAACCACGTCGGTGTCGTCAACGTCGCCGGCATGCTGCTGCATATCTTTCAGCGTCCCGGCTATAACACCGTGGCCAACAACGGGCTAGTCGGAGGCTTTAACCCAGGCAAAGGCTACGGTTACGGCGGCGGCCCGAATATTGGACGTGGTACTGGCAACGATTACGACAGCCAACTTGCCGGTTACTTTAAAACATACGGCGTTTACGCCCTGAGCGACAGCGAGTTCCAAAGCCACAGCAAAGAAAAAGTCGCCCTTGGCGCCCGCCTGTTCTACGACACCAAGCTATCGACCAACGGCGGCGTCAGCTGCGCCAGCTGCCACTTGGCGAGTCAAGGAACGGCTAACGTCTTCAGCCTGCCGCCTACCGGCTTCGTCTTGGACGGTTCCAAAAAGGGCCGTTTGGGCTCTTCAGACATGCTCGGACGCAACACACCCGGCCTCTACAACCTAGGCCACAACAGCTACTCCAGCATGTTCTGGGATAGCCGCGTCCGGGCCAGCGATAAGGGCTTTATCACCCCCGCTGGCGACAAGACACCGCTAGGCCTTGAAAGCGCTCTCGCCGCACAAGCCTTGTTTCCTCTTGCGACCGGCAGCGAAATGGCGGGCTGCGCCGCAGGCGCGCTGGTCACCAATCAAAGCTCAGACCCCAATTTGGTCTGGACGGAATTGATGAGCCGCTTACTTGCTGACAACGACTACAAGTCACAGTTCGCGGCGGCTTACCCGGACCAGTCGGGGAGCTTTGGTATCGAGCATCTCGCCAACGCCATCGCCGCCTTTGAAGCCGTTACCTGGCGCGCCGATCAATCGCCCTTTGACCAGTACGTCAGAGGCGACCTAAACGCCCTCTCGCCTGAGCAAAAGCGCGGAGCCACCTACTTCTACGGCAAAGGCCAGTGTGGCGGCTGCCACTCCGGGCCGCTCCAGACCGACCACGGTCATCACGGCGTCGCCGTCGTCCAAATTGGCCCTGGCACCGGCGTCGGCTCACATGGCTGGGAGGACTTTGGCTACGGCAAAGAGAGCGGCAACGGCGGTGACAACTATAAATTCCGCACTCCAAGCCTGCGCAACACCGCGATGACCGGACCATGGGGCCATGATGGCGCCTACACCTCGCTGCGCGCCTTTGTCGACCACTACAAAAATCCAATCGCGGCCTTCGACCACTGGAATCCAAAGCAGATCATTCTGCCGGCAGGAGCTAGCATCACTCAGGACACCCTAGGTGCATGGTACGATCTAGGCGCACGCTCCGCAATCAAAGCCGCCAACGAGGCAAACAAGGTCGATTTGAAGCCGGACGAGGTCGACGCGATTGTCCTCTTCCTGCAAGCGCTGACCGATGCCAAGGTGGCGCAAAATACCCAAGCGATATTTAAAAATTAAGCAGCAAGGCCAAGCCGACAGCACTCATCCGCTTTGGACGATTAGAAAGCTTCCAGTCCACATCCTGCAACACTAAGGTCTAAAGGCCGCTAGAAAGTAAATTCTAGCGGCCTCATTTTTTTGTCTCACGCCAAACTTGTAAAGACGCGTTCGACAGAACCTCCGCACGGGCCGCCAAGGCCGCCGCAGAAGCAGCATCGGCCACAGCGTCCTGCGGATGTGCTCTTAGGAAGGCTGCATCGGCCCGCAACAGTTCAGGTGCATTTGGCAGCAGTTTTACAGCCTCTGCGAAGGCCCCCCGAGCCTCGTCGAAGCGTTGAAGCCGCTCTAATACTTGGCCCCTAATCCAAAAAATATTGCCCCGCTCCGGATAGCGAGCTGCAGCTTGACTCAACAGAGCATCAGCTTCTGTGAATTGCCCCAACTGGTAGAGCATCCTGGCGGCTCCCTCGAAGGACTCGATATCACCAGTAAAGGCGGTCGCAGGGATCTCGGGATGCGCCATTTGGGCCTCCTTCATCAATGCTGTGTAGAGCGGTAGAGCGGCAGCGTAGGCACCCGAGCGTTCTTGCACTAGAGCCAGATTATAGCGCGCCTCCACCTGCAGAGGATCGACGGCCAATGCGGCCCTGAACGCCGCTTCCGCTCCTGGCAAATCACCTTGATTTAGTAGTGTGCTGCCAAGAGATTGCTGGGCCATGGCGCTGCGTGAATTGATCGCCACCGCGTGGCGAAAGAGCCGTTCACCGTTGCTCCATAGCGCCACCTGACGCGTCGCGAGTACGCTTAAAAACCCCGCTAAACAAAAACCTAAGGCGAGGCACCACCGCGGCGCCTTATTGGCTAACCGCACAACGAGCAGGCAAGCGGCAACCATCGAAACGTAAAAATAGCGATCGGCCACGGTGGAATGGCGCTGAAAGTCGAAGGGTATGAAACCCAGGACTGGCAACAGGCTGGAAATGAGCAACAAAACGGGCCAGCCGCTGACGCGCCTTAGAAGTTTATTGCTGAACACTACCAGCAAAAGCCCAGCTACCAGCAAAGGGCCTAGAGCCGGCCAAGCTCGCAGCACGGACATCGGGTCGTGGCCATAATCTATGGTCAAAGCCGAGGGCCACATTAGATTCTTCGCATAAACCGCCAATGCATCCAGTGCGACATAGAGCCGTGCCAAGCCGTTAGGAGCTTCTGTCGGTCCGGTTTGAACTCCGGCTGTTAGCCAAGCTACCGGCAGGACTAAGAGTCCCCAGAGCACAGCTAGTCCAATCACTCTGCGACGCGGATAGGCAAGTGCCATGCCGAGCGCCACGACCATGAGCGGCAACGCGCAAGCCGAAGGCTTGGTCAAAAGAGCCGTGGCGTAAAGACCGGTAGCCAAAACCGCAGTGCCCAGTCCGCCGCTTCTGGCGAAGCGTGCACTAAGCCACAATGCAGGTAAAGCAAAGGCTGCGTACAACACATCCTTCAACCCAGTGACCCAAGCAACCGTTTCTACCTGCAACGGATGCAGGGCAAAAAGCGCCACACCAAGCCAAAGGGCCAAGCGCCGACTAGCAAAGGGGCGCAGTAGGAGCCAGATCCACAGCGTATTCCAGACGTGCAGTAGTACATTGGCGCAGTGAAAAGGCAGCGGGCTAAGGACATAGGTCCCTAGGGGTGAAAGCCCCGCACGCGCCACCCGCGCCAGAGCAAACCACGCGGTATAGGTCACGGGCATGTACAGATGATAGACCTGCTGCGTCCAAAATCGCCCGGGGTTGCTGACCCCTGGGGTCACCAGCAGCGGATTGTCGGCGACATGCAGCGGATCGTCATAGGATAAAAATGGAAATGCTAAGGTCTGGCCGTAAATGGCCGCAATACAGACGACCAGCAAGCAAAAAGGCGCCACTGAGGTCAGCATCGATGTTACTTGGCGAGCGTCAAGGCGGCAAAGCTTAGAAGCGGACCGCCCTCCCATTGCAGATTTTCTCCAGGGCCGAAGCTATGTGCGGATTTGAGATCTCACTAAAGTTTAGACCAAGAGGATGCTGCAGGCAAAAGACGGGACTCACGACCCACGCTCGAGGACATGCGGCCGCACTAGAGGTGAGCGCTTCGACACCATGAGAGTTCGGTATCGGCTCAAGACGCGGCGAGCACCCCACCCATTCATCCCACGAATACTGCAGATAGATATTATGTATTTTCTTAAACTGGCCCGGTGGCCGAAAGTGGCTAAAGTTGGTCGCTTCGGCCCGGTCATAAAAGGAAATTGTTTAGATGCTAAAAAGTCCAGAGAGACAGGGCCTTTACGACCCGCGTGGAGAGCGCGACGGCTGCGGCATCGGGGCCATCGCCCACCTCCGGGGAGAACGCTCACATAGCCTGGTCCAACAGGCCCTCCTCATGTTGAACAATCTGCGGCACCGCGGCGCCCAAGGCCACGATGCAGGAACTGGCGACGGCGCCGGCATCGTACTACAGATACCTCACGCTTTTTTCCATGAAGAACTAGCGCAGCACGGAGTGCAGCTACCAGCCCCGGGCGACTATGCCGTTGGGACGCTGTTTTTGCCGACCGCAGCGGCGGCGGCGACGGCAGTCCTAGCGCTATTGCAGACTCAGTGCCTCCGCCTTGGTCTGGAATGGCTTGGCGAACGTTTGGTGCCAGTCGATCCTAGTTATTTAGGCTTCGCAGCAGCGGCCAAAGCGCCGCGCATCGTCCAGGTGTTTGTCGGGCGCGGCAGTGAAACCTCGGCCGCGGCCTTTGCCCGCAGTCTGTTTCTCGCCAGGCGCCTGCTTGAAACCGGCCTACAACAGACGCCGGCGCTGCAAGGCCACGCCGGTGAAGTGCATATCGCCAGCATGTCGCCGCATACCATCGTCTACAAAGGCCTGCTGCTGCCAGAACAATTGCCGCACTACTACAAAGACCTAGCCGACCCTCGGGTCACCTCGGCTCTTGCGGCGGTTCATTCACGCTTTAGCACCAACACCTTCCCGGAGTGGAAGCTAGCTCATCCCTTCCACCGCCTCTGCCACAATGGTGAGATCAACACCATCCGCGGCAATCTCAACTGGATGCAGGCTCGCGAAAAGGCCTTAGCAAGTGAGCTGTTCGGTGATTTTGCCGCTGAGATATTGCCGCTGATAAGGGCCGATCAAAGCGATTCCGCCTGCCTCGACGATGCGGTCGAACTACTGCTTTTGACCGGACGCAGCTTAACTGAAGCACTGCTGCTGCTGATTCCCGAGGCCTGGGCAAAGAACGCCTGGCTTGACCAATCGCGCCGCTCGCACGCCGAATACAATGCGACGCTTATGGAGCCCTGGGACGGCCCCGCCGCCGTGTGCTTTACCGATGGTACGATCCTCGGGGCCGCGCTCGATCGCAGTGGACTACGTCCTTGTCGCTATACGATCACCCACGATGATTTTGTCATCTTGGCGTCGGAAACCGGCGTCCTTCCCACCCCCCCGGACCGCATCAAAACGCTTGGCCGCCTGCGGCCCGGCGAAATGCTGGTGGTGGACACCAAACAAGGGCAAATTCTCTACGACCGCGACATCAAACATGCTGCGGCCAAAGGACCAAGCTATCGACACTGGCTCGACACCCACCTGACTCCTTTGGCCGAAGCCGTAGCCACCACGACACCCACCGCTCCAAGCGGCCGAGAGCTGGCGCGCCTGCAGACGGCCTTTGGCGTCACTCAGGAGGAGCTAGATAAGATCATCTTGCCCATGGGCCTGACCGGCGAAGAAGCGATCAGCTCGATGGGAGATGATACGCCGCTAGCGGTGCTGTCACGTCAATCGCGGCCATTGTTTGACTATTTTAAACAACAGTTCGCCCAAGTGACCAACCCGGCCATCGATCCTCTGCGTGAGGACATGGTCATGTCTTTAACCATGTACCTTGGCGCCAAACCTAGTTTAACCGCACCCCCACCACTCCAAGCGACCCTGATTAAAAGCGAGCACCCGGTGCTCACCTCTGGCGAGTTAGAGTTCCTGCGTGGTCATCCTGGGCTCTCGGCGCGCACTCTAACGCTGCTATTTGCCACCGACTCAGGTCCCGGTGGACTGCAACTCGCACTAAACAAGATCATCAGTGATGCGGCACAAGCGGCTACTGACAACGCCGGCTTACTGATCCTCAGCGACCGTGGGACAGGCCCCACTTTAGCTGCCATTCCAAGTCTGTTGGCCATCTCCGCGGTACACCACCACCTGGTTAAGCTAGGCCTGCGGAACCGACTCGATCTGATCGCCGAAACCGGCGAAGTCCGCAGCCCACACCACCTCGCCTGTCTGATCGGCTACGGAGCCGCAGCAGTTCATCCGTACTTGGTGTTCGACAGCTTTCAGCACCTTGCCGTTACGGGCTCAAGCGAAGAGCATAAAAGCCCCGCAGAGCTTCGCGCTAATTACATGAAAGCCATGACCAAGGGACTCAGTAAGATTCTCTCAAAAATGGGTATTGCCACCCTGCAATCCTACTGCGGAGCACAAATTTTCGAGGCCATCGGCTTAGGCCAGGAACTGGTCCACAGCTACTTTCCAGGCACCGCCTCGCGTCTGGGCGGCACCTCGCTGGCAGACCTCGCCGAAGAGACCCTAAGGCGCCATAGCGAAGCATTTTCGCCAGATCACGGCAGGGCCAGGCAACTACCGCCATTTGGCGGCCTCATCCACTACCGCCAACATGGCGAAGCTCACGCCTGGAAGCCTGAGACCATCGCCCTACTGCAAGAGGCTACGGCAACCGGCGATGTGAGCGCCTTTGCGCGTTATAGCGACCACGCCAATGCCGTCGGCGGCGACCCAACCATGTTGCGCCACCTACTCGCTCCGGTCACGACCGAGACTCCAATCGCCCTAGACGAGGTCGAAGCAGCCAAGCTGATCGTGCGACGATTCACCACCGGCGCCATGTCGCTTGGTGCCATCAGTAAAGAGTCACACGAAAACCTCGCGATCGCCATGAACCGCATGAACAGCAAGAGCAATACCGGCGAAGGCGGCGAGGACCCTGCCCGCTTCAAACCGCTTGCCAACGGAGACCGCCGCAGCTCGGCGATTAAACAGATCGCGTCTGGTCGCTTCGGTGTCACCATCGACTATTTGGTGAATGCCGAAGAGCTGCAGATCAAAATCGCCCAGGGTGCTAAACCCGGCGAGGGTGGCCAGCTACCTGGCCATAAAGTCGATGCCGAGATCGCCCGCCTGCGCTACTCAACACCTGGTGTGCAGCTTATCTCGCCGCCACCACACCACGACATCTATTCGATCGAAGATCTGGCCCAGCTGATCTTCGATTTGAAAAATGCCAATCCGCAAGCTCGCATCTCGGTCAAACTCGTGGCCGAAGCCGGCATCGGCGCCATCGCCGTCGGTGTCGCCAAGGCCGGCGCCCAAAAAATCCTGATCAGCGGCGACGGCGGTGGCACCGGAGCCTCGCCCATCACTTCACTCAAACACGCGGGTGCGCCATGGGAGATGGGCCTGGCCGAAGTCCATCAGACCCTCGTCCTGAATCACCTTAGAGACCGCGTCGTCTTGGAGACCGATGGGCAGCTGCGCACCGGGCGTGACGTCGTCATCGCCGCTATGCTTGGCGCCGATGAATTTGGCTTCTCAACGGCGCCGCTCGTGGTCCAAGGCTGTATCATGATGCGCAAGTGCCATCTGAACACCTGCCCCGTCGGAATCGCCACGCAAGACCCTGTGCTTCGCGCCAAATTCACTGGCAAACCCGAGCACGTCGTCAACTACTTCTTCTTGGTCGCCGAAGATGTCCGAAAACTCATGGCATCGCTTGGCGTCAGCCGACTCGAACAGCTCGTCGGTCAAACACAGTGGCTCAAGCAGGTGCAACGACCCAAGGCCGGAAAATATTCTGGTCTCGACCTAAGTCCGCTACTGCATAGGCCGCTAGCAGCTCCGCTGCCAACGGCAGATTTTGTCCCGTTTGAGGCCGACGACTACGACACCACCCTTCTTGCGCAGTGCCAACCCGCTTTGGTCGACGGCACCCAGGTGGTGTTGTCGCGTAAGATCACCAATGCGCAGCGCGCCACAGGCACCCTGCTTTCCGGCGAAGTCGCTCGCCGCTACGGGGCCGCGGGCCTCCCTGACGGTAGTATCACGCTCCGTTTTGAGGGCAGTGCGGGACAATCCTTTGGCGCCTTCCTAGCCGGCGGCATCAGCCTATACCTCGCTGGGGCGGCCAATGACTATGTCGGCAAGGGCCTCTCAGGCGGACGCATCGCTATTGCTCCGGCGCGCAACGCCGGATTCGGCCACGACCCGCAGGTGCTGCTAGGCAATACGACCCTATACGGTGCCACCAGTGGTTCGCTTTTTGCTGCCGGGGTCGCTGGGGAACGCTTCGCCGTGCGCAACAGCGGTGCCCTAGCCGTCGTCGAAGGGGTCGGCGATCACGGCTGTGAATATATGACCGGTGGGGTCGCCGTCATCCTCGGACCAGTCGGCCGCAACTTTGGCGCGGGCATGTCCGGAGGTCTGGCCTTTGTCCTGGATTCCGACGGTCTGTTCCACCTTCGCTGCAATCCAGCGATGATCGAACTTACGCGCATGAGCGATGATCCAAGCTTAGCCGACTCAGTCCTACTTAAACAGATTATTACTCGTCACCTCAGCCATACGCATAGCTTTAAAGCCCAGCTCCTCCTGAGCAACTGGGAATGGCATCTACAGCGCTTTGTCCGCGTCACGCCAAAGAAGGAAAAGACCGTCCACGCCGCCGCTCCCACCTTACTCTCCACAGCACGCTCTCTGCGTCGCGAGGTTCCGACCCATGCCTAAAAGCCCCGTTGCATTTATTCACATGCCGCGCGAAAAGCTACCGCAGCGCCCACCATTAGTCCGGCAGCAAGACTGGGACTTTATCGGCGAGCCTCTTGCCGACCATCTCCCTGCAACGACCAAACAAGCTAGTCGATGTATGGATTGTGCGGTCCCGTTTTGTCAAAGCAGCTATGGTTGTCCCGTCGAAAACCTCATTCCCGATTGGAACGCCTTAGTCACCCAAGGGCGATGGCGTGAGGCACTCGAGTCGCTGCAGCTGACGAATAACTTCCCAGAATTTACCGGCTTTCTTTGCCCCGCCCCGTGCGAAAGTGCATGCGTCCTAAATCGCGAAAACGCTCCAGTGACCATCCGCGACATCGAGCTACAGATTATCGAACAGGGGTTCGCTGCCGGTTGGGTCGTGCCACAGGTACCGCAGATTCTTAGGCAGGAACGTGTCGCCATCGTTGGATCCGGACCAGCAGGCTTGGCTGCGGCGCAGCAGCTGCGGCGCATGGGCCTGCACGTCACCGTTTTTGAGCGCGCGGCAAAACCAGGCGGCTTGCTGCGCTACGGTATCCCTGATTTTAAGATGCCCAAAAGTATCCTCGACCGGCGCATTGCGCAGATGATGGAGGAAGGGGTTGAATTTAAATGCGGCGTCAGCGTCGGCGAGGATGTCACACTGAGCGAACTGAGGGCTTCGTTCGATGCAGTGTGTCTGGCCGTGGGCGCAGAACAACCCCGCGACCTGAACATCCCAGGACGCGAGCTTGGTGGCGTCATTCAGGCGATGCCCTATTTGAGCCAACAGAATCAAGTCTTGGGTGGCGAAATCGCATCGACAAAGATCAATGCAGCAGGCAAAACCGTTGCCGTGATCGGCGGCGGCGATACGGGCTCGGACTGCATCGCCACCGCCTTGCGTCAAGGCGCAAAGCAGGTCTATGAATTTAGCTTAATCGAACAACCAAAGGCGACGCGCGGCGACAGCAATCCCTGGCCACAGTGGCCCTTGGTCTATAAGAAATCCTATGCCCACGAAGAAGGCTGCGAGCGAGTCTGGGGCGTTGCTGCGACCCACCTCGAAGGCGCGTCGGGTTGGGTCAAGCGGATTCACACGACGAGCAGCACGGCGATGGGAGCAGTAGCAAACACCGCAGCAGGCCAGGCAAGCCTGGATGTTGATTTGGTGATCCTCGCCATCGGCTTTACCGGAATAGCCCAACCCTTTCTTGCCAAGCATCCTGAGCTAAAGACCAATGCCCAAGGGACTCTGGTACTCGACGCGCAGCGCATGACCTCGGTGCCGGGAGTCTTTGCCGCTGGCGACGCCGTGCGTGGGGCATCGCTCATCGTTTGGGCGATTGCCGAAGGGCGTAAAGTCGCCACAAGCATCGCGGCGTTTTTAGCATTGTAATAGATCCTCCATGTGAGCAGTGAAGAAACTATGGCACACTGGCAAAAGGTGTGAAATTTCATCCTGCTAACGGCTTGCATTCATTTTGAGAATGTCCATGGAGCTCAATCATCTCAAGTACTTCCACTCAGTAGTGAGGGAGGGGAGCTTCACCCGCGCGGCCAAAGCCATGCGCATCCAGCAGCCGACCATCAGCAAAATGGTGCGCTCTCTGGAAGAGGAATTGGGCGTTGTCCTGCTGGAGCGTTACCGCAGCGGCGTCCATCTAACCCATGCTGGTGGCGAAATCTTTGCGCGCTGCGAGGATATCTTCGCTCGAGTTGATGAGATCAAAACGGTGTCTGGCCGCGAGATGACCGAGTGCCAGGGTGCACTCTCTTTTGGCTTAACCGACTCCGCTGCTAGCTCCCTCGGCCCAACGATCCTCGATGCTTTTTTAGCTCGTCATCCCAAGGTCCGGCCGTCGCTCTTCGCCGGGTCATCCAATTTGATCTGCAACGAGATCACTGAAGGGCGCCTTGAGTTTGGTCTGTTCTTTACCATGCCGAGCGTCGATGATTTCTTTGTCAAAGAGTTGATCAAAGTACCGTTTAACGTCGTCATCGCCAGCAAGGATAAATTAAAGCCAAAGCTACGCTCGACGTTTATCATCTCACGCGAGATCGACTATCCCAAGTCGCGGCCCTTTCCTGTGCTAGAGATGCTCAAAAAAAACAAGGTGCAGTTTGAGGTCGCGGCTTCCTGCAATAACCTCGACTCACAAAAGCAGATGGTTCTGCGTGGACTTGGAGTGGCGCTGCTGCCGCGGTTTATGGTGAAGGCCGAGCTGGAATCCGGCACCCTGTCGCAGCTCTATCCGAAAAAAGAGTTTATTTATAGCTTGAGACTGGTGACCAGGAAGCGCTGGGTCCTGTCGAAAAATGCCGAGACCTTTTTGGAATTCTTCGACAAAGAGATCAGAGACCTGATCTGACCTAGTCTGCTCTACCTCAATCTGCACAGACTGACTTTCAGATCCCTACAGGTGATCTGAAAGCCGTTGACAGCGAGGTCAAAGTACCGCCATATCAAAGCCAGATTTACTTACGGCACGAGGATGGTTTATGCGCTTTCAGCGACTAAGGGCGTATTTATTGCACAGTCTCGCGCTAGCTTGCGCGCTAAGTAACGCCGTGGCATGGGCTGGCGCCCTCGAGCCGGATATCGCCTGCATCGCCAAAAGCTGCGGCTTACCATTGGCCGGATGCGCTCTCGACCACAGCTGTCGAACATCCCTCGGCTGCGTGCAGACTTGCACCGCGAATGATCCTGACGTCAGGCAGACCTGCCTGATCGGCTGCGTTGAAGCAACTCCAAGCACGCAGTACGACACCTTGACGGCCTGCATCGTCGAGCATTCCTGCCTGCCAAAAGCAAAACCCCGCGCTTGCCCCTGGCCACGCCGTCCCAATGCCATGGCTCCGGTGACCCTTAGCGACCTCGAGGGATCGTGGCAGGTGGTGCGGGGCCTCAGTCCGGCTTACGACTGCTGGCCATGTCAAACGATGAAGTTTACCCAGCAAAGTGCCAACCAATCACGCTACGACTATGAATATATGGTCAAAGCACCGGCACTTAGCCGCATCAGCTGCTCCGTCAACACCCTGCTTGGAGACACTGGCGACCCGATCCCCGGGCGCTTCAAAGAAACCTACTTGGCCCACGGCGTCGTCGGCCATGACGACTGGTTTGTGCTGAGCCATCCTCATCCCGACTATGCGCTGCTTTATTATTGTGGCGCGAGCGCTATGGACAGCTACCAGGGCGCGGCAGTGATCACCAGGCATCCTGATGCCGAGGTGCCCACCGCGGTCCAAGAAGCCTTCCGCCAGGCACTAAAAGAGGCCGACTTTTCGCCGCCGGTCACCTTGGATGCTTTTTGTCCTCTCGACCACCGCACCTGCCCCGGCTGAGGTCCCACCTTGGCCCTGTTGCCAAGGTCCGCAGTTGCGGTCTTCGGCTGATTTGTGCTAGCGCTCCTGTTCCTCCCAGATGGACTTTGGGCCGAACTGCACGCTAGAGGTGGCAAATCGTGTCATTGGTTGATGTTATCATTTATGCCGGGTCTGCTGGTTTATTGATCGCCTTTCTGTGGATCGTCCGCTCCTACGGCGCGGGCCTGCGGCAATCGCCGCGGGACCTCTGGCTGCTGTTTGCCACCAAGCTCATCGAATATACTGCCTACGCCGCCATGAATATGACCTTTATCCTCTGGCTTTCAGCGGATTGCGGCCTCGGCGACGTCGAGGCAGGGGCCTTTATCAGCGCATGGTCCCTTGGCTTATCGGTCGTGGGTGTGATCGCCGGATCGCTGGTGGACACGATAGGTATTAAAAAGACGCTGCTGCTGAGCACGGCGCTGCTGGTTTTTTCCCGTTCCTTTTTGTTTTGGTTGACGAATCCAACCGCGGTGATGCTGCTGGGCTTCGTCCCCCTTGCGATCGGCTTTGCGATCGTCGCTCCAGTCGTCTCCATCGGCATCAAAAGATACACCACCAAGGAAGGGGCCACCCTTGGATTTGGCCTCTTTTATGTGTTGATGAATGTCGCCTTCGCCATTGGCGGCTACCTATTTGATGCGATCAGATCGTATTTCAGTATCAAGGACGCCGCAGGAAAGGTGCTTCGCGAGAACGCCGGGACGATGATCCCAATGCTCCATGTGCATTTGTCTACCTACCAAATCATCTTATTCACCGGCCTGCTCTTTACCACAGCTAGCTTATGTTGCATTTTCTTCCTGCGCGACGGGGTCAGCATGGACGATGCTGGCAAGGTCACTGTTGCACCTAAACCGGTGCGCGTACCTGGGCCAGGCTTGTTACAGATCCTTGCAGCAGCAGGGAAGGCCGCGCGTGACACGGCTTCGACCTTAAAGCAAGTCGCCCGGGAAAGGGTCTTTTGGGATTTCATGTTGATCATTGCTTTAACGGTCTTCACCCGCATGATCTTCTTTCATTTTCACTATACCTTCCCGAAATATGCGCTTCGCGTCCTCGGCCAAGGCGCCAAGATTGGCTCGATCTACGGGGTTCTCAATCCTATCCTCATCGTCTTTCTCGTCCCTCTCGTCGCCAGCATGACGCGCCGTGTGGCGTCCTATAAGATGCTTGTTCTCGGCACAGCAATTTCATCGCTTGCCGTGTTCATTGGCGCTGTCCCCGGCCAGGTGTTTTCAGGACTGACCCAATCCTGGTTGGGTGAGATCATCTTTGTGCGTTGGCTCGGCCTTGCTCCAACCATGCAAGCTCTAGCCGATCACCCACCAGCCTTGGCCTACTGGCCGCTGATTTTGTTCATCGCCTGCTTCACCATCGGCGAGGCGATCTGGTCACCGCGTTTAATGCAGTTTACCGTCGAAATAGCCCCCAAGGGCAAAGAGGGATCCTACCTTGCGCTATCGGTGTTGCCATTTTTTGCCGCCAAGTTCGTCGTCGGTCCGATGTCTGGACTTTTGGTGAAGGTCTATACCCCCGCCAGTGAAGCGATCAACAGTGCGGGTGAGAAGATCAGCACGGTGGGAGATCTATCGCACCACTACATGGTCTGGATATGGATCGGCAGCATGGCGCTATTATCACCGATAGGGCTGCTCATCTTCAAAAAGAGCGCGACTAGGCACACGTCTTAGGGACGAATCACCCTAAATGCATAAACTTATCAAATAAAAACTGTGCGTTAGGGATTGAAGCGTACTTTGTTGAATAAATCCTGCCCTCCAGCCTTCCCGCCCTCCCAGTTTTTGGGCAGCGGCTTTAGTCCGCGCAACTGGGAGG
>JAPLFX010000068.1 GCA_026390445.1 Pseudomonadota bacterium | reverse complement strand
CAGGAAACTGGAGAACAGGGATATGAACCTGTCTTTAAGAGATCTGGGCGCATCTATTGACCGATCGGCCAACTTAGCCTAAAATCCCCGTAATTTAAGATTTATATGAATTTAACGGGGGTGTATATGCGGTGGTCGACGCTTGTGGCGGCGCTTTTGACTTTCGGCAGTGGTAGTGCATTTGCGGCTCCCATCCAGGTGGTGCGCCAGGCAGGCAGCCAATACTTGGCCTTGCCTCAAAAGGTGCTCTACACCGACGGTGATCTTGCGGTGGTGCGTCAGCCCGAAGCCGTGGCGGCGGACTTTGCCGACTTGTTTGTCGTGAACATGGTGAATCGCCTGAGTGCTGATTCGCTGCAAGCCTTTGGTGATGTCTTGCACCTGACGCCGGCGCGTTTTGCCGTGATGCGGGTCAGCTCTGAGCAGGTTGACGCCTTAGCCGCAAAGCTCCACAGCGAGGGACTTGCCTGCGGCGTCTTGACTAAACTCAATCCTGAATTCACGGTCAGCGCTCCCGGTGCTGCGCCGACGCCACTGCTGCCGCTCGCCCAAGCCGATGCGCGGGTGAGCAAGTTAACGGCTGCGGTCAGCGAGGCCAGTCTTAAGGAGTTCATCTCTACCTTGGCGGCATTACCCACAAGATACGAAAGCACTCAGTCCGGTGGCGGTGTCGCCGCTCTTTTGGCGGCAAAATACCGTGCGCTCGCCGCTGGTCGTAACGACGTCACCATCGTGCCCTATGATCACGGCCGGAGCACAGCCCAGCATAGCCTGGTGGTGCGCATTCTCGGTTCGAAGTATCCAGATGAGATCCTGGTCCTTGGTAGTCACCTCGACAGCGTCAACTGGCGTGATGGCAGGAGCGAACGTGCACCTGGAGCCGATGACAATGCCAGCGGGACCGCCACCAACCTCGAGATTTTTCGACTGTTGATGGCGCAGGGCGTGCGTCCACTGCGGACGGTCGAGATCCACGCCTACGCCGCCGAGGAGATCGGCTTGGTTGGCAGCCAGGATATTGCCAATGCCTATCGCCGCCGCGGCGCTAAGGTTGTCGGCATGCTGCAGTACGACATGGACTTCTACCGTGCCGAAGGCGAGGAGCTCAAGGTATGGCTTGTCAGCAACAACACCTCTCGTCCACTTAATCAGATGCTTGGCCAGCTTATCGACCATTATGTCGGTCTACCTTGGCAAGAACGCTACTTAAGTGGGGGCAGCAGCGACCACGCGTCTTGGTACCGGGCTGGCTTTGCCACGGCCTTTCCCTTCGAGGATCCTGACAACTATAATCACAGCATTCATTCCGCCGACGATACCGCAGATAGTTCCGGTGATTATGCCCTCGTAGCCGCATACACCAAGTTAGGTGCGGCCTATGTCTTGCATTTTGCTGGTCTTTAATCGAGGCTAGAGCGGTGGACGATGGCTACCATCTAAAGCGGAAGTTTAACGCTTAGTTAATCAGTTCTTCAAAAGTCCTCTCTATATTGGGAGGACTCACTAAGCCCTACTTTAGCGTCAAGAGGTCAACCATGCTCTCAGCTTTGGTCCGGGACAACGTCAGACCTTTAGTTCCAGATTTTGTTCGTCCTTGGACGATCCTCCGCGGGGGTGCGGGTGCCTTTACCCGGAAGATCGCTGTCGACTTTAAGGTGCGCGATTTCCGCGTCAAGACGGTCGAGAACCCGGACGAATTAAAGCAGGTCCTAGCGCTGCGCCGCTCAGTGTTTCACTATGAATTCGCTGGCAAGTGGTTAAGCCTCAAAAGCGACCAAGACCTCTTTGACGAGCATGCGGACCACTTGGCGATCTTTGACGAG
>JAPLFX010000234.1 GCA_026390445.1 Pseudomonadota bacterium | reverse complement strand
TACACTAACCGGACTGGCGGCAATGATTTGGCGCCAAAACAATAGCAGCAATTATATCAGGCTTGATCTGCGGATTGGCTTTGACAGCTTAGCAGGGTATTTGGGAGGCTGCGCCCCCAGCGATTCGCGACGGACACGCATCGTCTGGATTGTCTGGCTGGCGATCGAATGACCCACAACGCTCCTCGGTCAATCCTACCAATGCCTTGAAGTCATCAGGCGACCAAACATCGGATAGCTTGGATGCCAAAACACCTGCGGGGAAGTTTGCGTCCATGAACGTATTGGGGACGTGATCAACACCGATCATGTGACCAAGTTCATGGAGTAGGACGTTTTGCACGTAATGTCCTTGGCCCCAGAACGCCCCGTCAGGCGCTGGCCCCTTGTAGCGACGTGCGCCACTGTCGGCGACTAGCCAAACGAAGCCCTTGCTACGTCCAGTCTCCTCTGAGTAGGCCGTCCGTAAGGCGTATGAGACGGTGTAGCGGGAAGTGTACTTGAGGAACTCCCCATCAGGTTTATCCCATGTGCCGACCTTTATCCGCATGTCCGGGTTTGCCGAGCATTCCACGCGTTGGAACGTCCGCGTAAGGTAAGTGACCGCCGTGCCAGCCAAGAATTCCCCATTTGGCAGCTTAGTGATGCCCGGCGACTGCCGATCGAAGGTTTGAATCAGATCAACCCATTGAGCAAACGCCGCATCGACTTGATCAGTGATCGACTTTTGGGCTGCCGGATCAGATGCCGCTGCTGTGTCAGCCCCGAATTCAACACAGTAGTGGGCGGCATCTTTGCCGACGAACCAAGGATTATTTTTTGTCGTCGTCAACTCGCCTGTATTGCCATCATTAACGCCGCCTCTTGCAGCTGGTTCCTGTGCGACCTCGTGACGCTTATCGTCACGGCGACGAGGGTCACCTGGTATGCAAGCGACTAGTGACGTGATGAAGCAAAGTGCTAATGTGTGTGAAATGACTTTCATGTTGTAAACGTCTTCGGCGGACCCGTCACGTTTCTTAAGGCGTGGGCTGCGTCTAGCGCCTCAGACGTCGCTTTCAACGCCATGAAATTTCATGACTAATACGTCTGTATAAGAGTTTGGTCGAATCGCGTCCCGCTTTGCGCGACTGAGCGTCTATACTTGCTCTCACGAAGCCGTCGCTCGTATTGAGCGGCGAATGTTCAACACAAACTGAGTAGCATCATGAAATCGCTTTCCACCCTTCTTCCCCTTGTCTTCACCCTTGCCGCATGCGGCGGTAACCCCATGACGGTGGCAAAAGAGCGCAACCGTGCGGATGAGCGTCGTCGTGACGAGGAAAAGAACAATGCCCAGCTCGAGGAGAAAAGCGCTCAACTCAAGACGGCATTGAAACTCGCCACTTCGACGACCAGCAGCGTCTGGACCCTGGCGACTGTCACGAGTCAGTATAAGACTGCCGTCAGCAACTGCAACGACCTCGGCTTCTCGCTACCGACTACCGCCGAGATCGCGGCATTCAAGTCCGAGGTCTATGACCGCAGCGCCGCCTGGCAGAAGGTCCCTTTCGAGCGCTTCTTTAAGAAGGACGTCGAGCAAGATCAAACCGAGGCCTTTGGATTCGTTCTTTGCCGTCACCCTGTCACCCAGGACATCTTTCAGCCCTGATCCGCGCCATAACGACGCAAGGTCCTAAACCTATCGGGCTGCGCTCGCCGCAGGCATCTCTGGCATGGGCATGTAGCTCGCCGATGCTCAATGCCGAGGGCCTGCCCGCCTTCAGGCCTTAGCTCTTTGTACCTGTGATCCACACTTTCGAGACGCGAAGGTCCAATCTATGTCCCAGATGCTGCACATGTCGATCGTCCTCGCCTTACTACCGCTCGCTGCGTGCGGACGGAGCAGCCCATCGAGTCATGTCGCCCACGATCTCGGCAGAACCGCAAACGACGAGTCAGCCCCCCAATGGTACGACACATCAGACGAAGAATATTTTGCTGCGGTCGTTAACCATAAAAAGGGCTTAGACAGAGCGCATATGGTCCCTGCCGACGATCCTGCGACGCTACGTCTGCAGTATTGGGCTGACGCGATAGACCACATGTTGAGAAAAAGGGACGTCCATAAGCTCGGGTCCGTCCCGCGCCCGAAGATCAAGCTCATCCAAAGCGATGAGGCTAATGCATTCGTGTCGGGAGTCCGCATTTGCCTACGCCTTGGCATTTCGTTTTCTGGACCTGTTGATGACCAAGGAATTGCCGAGGCAATCACTTTCGATCGGTCATCGAGATACTTTAAAAAGTCCAGCAATGGGCAAAGCGCAGATTGCATTCAGTCATCCTTCAGTGACGACGAGGAGGTATCTCTCGCAACATGGCAGTTTTCTGCCTACTCCAACTGCGCTCCTGAATTTCAATCGAGAACCGTCGTGCTTCCCGCATCCTGCCTCGAGGCAGGCCGTCACGGCCTGGGATCTATACGCAAGGCCAAGCACCTCGTTGTCTACAGCACCTCCAATCAAATCACGGTGCTATCGCACGTTCTTGTGCCACTTGTGGAGGACGAGGCCGTGCAAGTGCTCGCCCACGAGTTGGGCCACTATTACATGAGCCATCAAACCACACCCTCATACCAATACGGGGCGTTCTACCGCTTAGGCGATACCAACCCAGCACAGAAGCCGACCTCAAATCCCGAGGCCGAGGCGCTGGGTAAAAAGCTCGTCGACGCCTTCAGGGGCAAGATCTATTTTGATGACTATGCGTCCATCGAGGGCCAACGATTTCATTCGGTCCTGTTTTCCGTCTTGAGGAACTTGGCTTTCGAGCTAAGAGCGATCGAATGCGCGGGCGACTCTTCGTGCGCGAAACCCTGCACACTGATGGCCGAGTTTTTCGCCGACTCAGCCAAACTAAAGCCACTTGAGGACTTTCCTTGGAAGAAACCTGGCGACGACGGCATTAATGCGTACCGCGCATACGAGCAACTCGCGCAGGCGTGCGTGATCTCCATCCCGCTATCCAATGACCCTAACGTTCCCGGCGCGGATCAGACGCCTGCCACCTCGCTTAAAGTGAGCACCGTCGAGCAATACCTGGGATACTCCAGCCAAGAGCTGTCGAATGCTCTGAAACCGTTGCCTCTCGACGAGAATCTCGGCCAACTGTTCGATGATGTCACTTCGAAGATTCAAGATCTTCAGCAAGCACAAGCGTCCGGAATGAATCAGGTGCTTTCCGAAGCCATGAGTTTCAACTTAGCCGTCTACACCGCTGAGCAGGAAGCTGACGAGCTATCGGCGGAATGGATCGATCAACTCGGCATCAACCCTGCTGTCGGCATCAGCTCTATGATCAAGCTGGGACGGGAATGGGCGAAGCGCGAGCCACCAGCCTTCGGCGAAGTCCCCTCGGACCAATGTGAGGCTCTGTATCAGCGCGGATGGCGCGGCGAAAAGGGGAACTCCGTGATGGTGCCTATCGCCGCCTGGGAGGGCGCACACCACTCAGCTTGTTATCGAGCTTTTAACATCGACCGCGAGATCAAGGTTCACAATCTGACCGAATATGCGAGCACGGTACGCCCTGAGCCTGGTGAACCCAGATGGGATGAAATGGTCGTCTCGATTGTAAGAAGAGAGAACCTTTAGGGCGCGGAATGGCCAGCGTTCAGGATAACCGCTTTGGAACGACGCTAGAGGCTTGGCTTTAGTCCGTCAACGGCGGGATTCGCGGCTTTTATCCAGCTGGACTTTGTAAATCGCTGGACTCTCGTGAGGGGGTCCCCGATGTCAATTCGGACTCACCATCATCCATAACGGCGCGAAGAGCCCGCCGCTGCCGGCGTAGGATGGTCGGAGAGCGCTGACGGTCGGCAACCTATCGACCTCTAGTGAACACGCCGCAAAGAAGTGGGCTGCAGAAGGAAAGCTCATGATTCCAGCAGATCTGACGCCGTGACCGTGTGCGTGACTAACTGTCGTGCATAGTCGTTGTCAACGAGACCGCTCGGTGAGATGAACACCAACATCACGCTGTTCTTCGTTTTGGTTTCCGCCTTGTAGGTGTTGAGCTTGTGGCGAAGATTGTCAGCGTATGACTTGGTGATCTCGAACGGGTCGTCGTAGTACTTTATTTCGCACAGTGTCGTCATACCGTCAGCCCGATCAAGCACCAGGTCGATTTGGGCGCCTCGCGCTCCTGAGATGCCTCCCTTGCTCGGCCCAGTTGTTTTTGTCGTTTTTTGCCAGACCGACGGCTTCACCAGTACGCGACTGATGCCAAGCGCGGCATTGATTTGTTCTATGTGCTTTAGGCACACGGCCTCGAAGGCATAGCCAGACCAGCTCTCGTATTCCTGAGTTTGCCTTTGCAGCACGAAATGGTCCTGACCGGGCGTCGGACCGAGCGGGCCGTTACCGGCGCCCTCAATCCATCGCAGGTAAAATAGGGTGAACTCGTCAATCACCCGGTAGCATACCGTGGAGCGTCGCCCCTCCGTGACTGCAATAGGGGCGATGAAACCGGCTTCCTCGAGTTCCTTTAACCATTGCGCCACGCGGCCACCGGTTTTGATCTTCGTTGCCTTAAGAAGCTCATTGCGGGTTAATCCCCGACGTTTCGTCGCGAGTGCGCGAACGAGTTGTTCGTGGTGATCGCCGTCCTCAAAGAGCGCTTTAAATAGCTTGTCGAACTCGCCGTGCAACGAGCCACCGGCGAAACAAAGGCGTGAAACAGCCTGCGACGGCGATTCACCGCGGCGAACGAGGTCCAGGTAGAAAGGTACACCGCCAAGCACAAGGAAGAGTTCGATGACTTGTGCGGGTGCGTATTCGACGCCACGATCGTACAGCATATCGCGCGTCTCGCCGAGTGTGAATGGTCGCAGCTGTATCGTCTCGGTTAGGCGGTTGTGCAGACCGCCTTTGGCTTGCACGATGTTTTTGATCATCCAGGATGCGGCGCTGCCGCAGACGACGAGTTTGACCTGCTCGATTTGACTTAATTCTGTGTTCCATGCGTGATCAAGAGCGTCGAGCAAGCCAGAGCGGCGCGTGTGTAGCCAGGGCAGTTCGTCGAGGAAGAGTAGGCACTTCACCTTCGGGTCGTTGGCGACTATTTGGCGTACGCCAGCGACGAGGAGCGCGAAGGCGTCGTCCCACGTCTTTACGTCAGGCAGACGTTGACCGCCGTAGAATGAGTCTTCGACGGCCTTTTGGAAGATGCGGAGCTGCTCGCGCATCTTGCCCCTGCTCTTGCCGGTGACCATGAATCGCTTGACGCCGATATCCTCGAAGAACCGGCGGATTAGGAAGGTCTTGCCGACGCGGCGGCGTCCGTATACCGCCAGGAATTCGGCCCGATTTGATGCCAGTAGACGGTTTAAAGTCGCAATTTCTGGCCTGCGGCCGACAATCCGCGCGGGCGTAAGTGTTACGGTCGGGGTAGTCTCCGATGTGGTTGTCGTCATTTGGGGAGCTCATATATATCAAAGAATACTGTGTGGTACATGTGTTCAGAGGTTTTGGCCGCCTATACATCGTATAAGGGGCCAAAAGTTGGGTCAAATAGATAGATCTGGCCTCATATAAATTCTATAGACGGCCAAAACCGCAGCTAGTAAATATAGTCTATACATATTAAATGGTTACCATGAAGGTGGGCTTTGTTGCATAAATCCTGCCCTCCAGCCTTCCTACCCTCCCAGTGGCGCGGAATAAAAGCGGTCCCGGGAATAAGGGAATAAGGGGGGATCCTTGGCCGGTTGGGTCTCCCAGCGTAGATGGGTCGAGCTACCTGCAAAAAATCGGCGTTGACAGCGGTGCAGGTAGCTGACTAGAACGCTTGAGTTAGCTTTTAACCGTCGCACCCTAAAGGCCCATCCCTGCCATGCATGAAGTCTCCCGCACATACCACTGTTGTTGTCAGCGCTACGCGCCGACCTGGTATTGTTAGGGGAATAAAAAGCACGGGGTGACCCTGTGTCGCTTGAAATAAGCCTCCTCGACAGCCAGTCGAGGGGGCTTTGTTACGTATTGTCCATTTATTTAAGCAAAGGACCATTATGAACACCCAGAAGAGATCGTCGCATGTTCGCTTGGCCGCAACGTTGTTCAGCTTGGCGACGGCTGCTTGTGCCGTTAAGCCGGCCGCCAGTGGGCTGAAGATCAGTCATGGCGCTCCGGTCGATGTCGACTCCGCCGACCCCGAGCGCATTTCGACGGCAGGCCTTACTGCCTTGACGCCGGGTGGCACCTACACCTGCAGTGCGGCGATCATTGGCAACGCCGTCTTGGTCACTGCAGCACACTGCGTTGAGCCGGGAGCAAAGATCTATGCCTACTTTGGACCAAACATGGCGCGTGCAAGCACCGGCGAGTTTACGCTAGTCGCGGATGCCGTGATCCATCCAGACTTTGACCCAGACCAGGCGACGAATGATCTGCCGCTAAATGACGTCGCGCTCCTGCATCTGTCTCGTTTGATTCCTGCCGGCTACGAGCCAGTACCGATCCTGCCGAGCGAGACAGACTTACAAAGGGACGATGTGGTGGAGGTTGCCGGCTACGGGATCACTGATGTCGGAGGTGATTCTGGTGAGTTGCGCTACACGCGCACCACTTATATTGGCCCGGATCGCAAGGGGCGACTGCAAATCAACGATGCACGGCGGCGCGGGGCATGCAGCGGCGATTCCGGTGGTCCGCTCTTTGGCGAGGTAAACGGAGTCTTTTACCTTGGCGGGGTGCTGTCGGGTGGTCCGATTCCTTGCCGTGGTATCAACTTTTACACGTCGTTGGCGCTACAAAGGCCGTTTATCGATCGCACGATTGCGGCTTTTGCTGAGCCGCCATTGTAGGCCAGCTTCCAACCGTCTTGCGTATCGAACAAGGACAAAAACTGGAACCCCCGTGGGCTTTCCGATGTCCTTCAACGCGTATTCGGCGACAACCTTGTCCTTCGACTTGCACAGCAGAATACCGATCGTTGGCAACCTTTCATCTCTGCACTGACTGAAACCTGCTGAACATTGGTCGAGCTGGCGAGATTCGAACTCGCGACCTCCGCGTCCCGAACGCGGCGCGCTACCAGCTGCGCTACAGCTCGTCATCCACACTTACAAAGGCCCTAAAGCACCCAAAAACCAGCCACAAGCCGATCCCGAATATGACAAAAACCTCACACCCAATCAAGCACCACTTTAACCGCCTCGCCTGCATTCAAAGCCGCAAAGCCCTGCTCAAAGTCAGCCACCGGCATGCGATGCGTGATGACTGGTTGGATATCCAAGCCGCTTTGCAGCATCGACGCCATCTTGTACCAGGTGTCATACATCTCGCGACCGTAGATCCCCTTGAGCACGAGGCCTTTAAAGATGACGTGGCGCCAATCGATCGCCACCTCCTTAGGAAAGATCCCGAGGATCGCGACGCGACCGCCGTGGTTCATGGCTTCGAGCATGCCTTGAAAAGCTGCGGCATGGCCGGACATCTCCAGACCCACGTCAAAGCCCTCGGTCATCCCGAGCGAGGCCATGACATCGGTCAGCGACTCGCGCTGCGACATCACCGTACGCGTCGCACCCATTTTTTTGGCATAGCTGAGGCGTAGCTCATTGACGTCGGTGATGACGACATGTCGGGCGCCGACATGCTTGGCGATGGCCACGGCCATGATGCCGATAGGTCCGGCGCCGGTGATGAGGACGTCTTCTCCCGTCAAATCAAAGGACAGCGCCGTGTGCACCGCGTTGCCGTAGGGATCAAAAATCGAGGCGATCTCATCGCTAATATTATCTGGGATCTTGAAGGCGTTTCCCGCCGGGATCTTCAGGTATTCGGCGAAGGCACCATCGCGATTGACACCAATACCGATGGTGTTGCGGCAGAGGTGGCGCCGGCCAGCGCGGCAGTTGCGGCAATAACCGCAGGTGATATGACCTTCGCCGGAGACGCGGTCGCCGATGACAAAGCCGTCGACAGCACTCCCGATCTGTTCGACCCTACCGTAAAACTCGTGACCCGCAGTCATCGGCGTTTTAATCGTCTGCGCCGCCCAGGCGTCCCAGTTGTAGATGTGCAGATCCGTACCGCAGATCGCGGTTTTGTGGATCTTGACCAGCAGATCGTTCGGACCGATCACCGGGATGGGCACCTGGCGCATGACTAGGCCCTTGCCGGGCTGGGCCTTGACCAAGGCCTTCATCGTCGTTCCTGCGGACATAACGGCACTCCTCGTTGCACTTATCGGGTCGTTTCTAAGACACACCGCGCATCGCCGCGGTTTATGGAATCAGGCCGAGCTTGCGACCGACTTTGGCAAAGGCAGCCACCGCCATATCCAAGTCGGCACGGCTGTGAGCCGCGGACATTTGCGTACGAATGCGCGCCTTATCTTTAGGCACCACCGGAAAGGAAAAGCTGATGACGTAAACCCCCTCGTGGAGCAGCGCGTCGGCCAAGGACTTGGCCTTCACTGCGTCGCCAATCATCACCGGTATGATCGGATGCTGACCGGGAGTTAACTGATAACCAAGCTGGGTCATCTGGGCGCGAAAATACGTGGCGTTTTCCTGCAGCTGCTGGCGCAAGGACGGTTCGCCATCGACTAAATCGAGCGCCTTGAGCGAGGCCGCTGCAATCATCGGCGCCAAGGTGTTGGAAAACAAATACGGGCGCGACCGATTGCGCAACCAAGCGGTGACCTCGCGACTGGCGGCAACATAGCCCCCCGAGGCACCGCCGAGGGCCTTGCCCAAGGTCCCGGTGATGATATCGATCTGTCCGTGCACACCGCAATGCTCGGGCGTCCCGCGACCAGTGGCTCCGACAAAGCCCACCGCGTGGGAGTCATCGACCATGGTCAGGGCCTGATAGCGCCGTGCAAGTTCGACGATCTGCTGCAGATTGGCGATGGTGCCATCCATAGAAAACACGCCGTCGGTTGCGATCAAACGAAAGCGGCAGCCGGCCGTCTCTTGCAGCTTGGACTCGAGATCCGCCATGTCGTTATTGCGATAGCGAAAGCGCTGCGCTTTGCTCAAGCGGATTCCATCGATAATGCTGGCGTGGTTCAGTTCATCGCTGATCACCGCGTCATCGGCTCCAAGTAAGGTCTCGAACAGCCCGCCATTGGCGTCAAAACACGAGGAATACAGCACCGCGTCGTCGGTCCCGAGGAATCCGGCAAGGCGTCCCTCCAGCTCTTTGTGCACGGTCTGAGTCCCGCAGATAAAACGCACCGACGACAGACCATAGCCATAGCGTTGCAGACCTGCCGCGGCGGCCTGCGCCAAGGCTGGATGACCAGACAGGCCGAGGTAATTGTTCGCACACAGGTTGAGCACGCGCTCGCCGCCGACTTCGATGCTCGCACCTTGCGGCGAGGTGATGATGCGCTCGCTTTTGTCTAGGCCCTGCTCTTTTAGCTTGGTCCATTCCCGCTGCAGATATGGGCGAAACGTTGGGTCCATGGGCAAAGTCCTACGGGTTGGAGAAGATCTCGGTCATACCGTAGTCGACCAGTACCTCACAATGCAATCCACACCGCCTTGTTCATTTTCGCCGCCCCACCCGAGCCTGCGGCGTAAGTCACTAATATCAAAGCAGCCGCCACCCCCAATAAGGAGGTGGCGGCGAAAGACGGAATCTATGCAGAAGTCACACACTAGGAGATCACATGAAGCCCCCAGCCATGGCCGGGGAGCGGAAACCTGGAATCAGTGCGGGGCGCAGTCTACGACTTTGACGTCTTTGGATGACAAGACCGAGATATCCTTCAGCGACACGACGTTGCTTTGGTAGCAGCTGGTCACCGAAACTTGGTCGAGAACCGAGACGTCTTTCAAGCAATACAGCGCATTGGGATTGAGCAAGTTGAAGTGCATCTGGCCGAGGACGCTGACGGACTTGATGATGATGAGCGAGTGATCGGTCGAATGGTCGTCGTAAAGACCACCGCTCAAGACGCTGATATTCAGCGAGCTACGGACATCGATATTCCACTGACCGTTGGTGTTGAGCCCGGCGCCGTGAAAGGCATTCAAACAGGAGGCAACATCGTCGTGGCTGTAGCTGCCGCCGCCAACGGCTTGACCCGGCCATTGTGGGGCTTGGCCTGGGCCGCCAGCGCAGTAAATGCTGCCCTTACCGCAGTTGGACTCGTTGCCAGGAAGCAGGGGCGGCATTTGTCCGGGGCCATTTTTGACGATCGGTGGTGTTTGCACGGGGCCTTGTTCGACCACGGGTGGAGCTTTCTCGGCTGGGAGATTGACTGGCACTTCAGCGACGGGAGTTTGCGTTGGGCCTTGAGGTGCGCAATTGCCTGTCGGCGGGGTCTCGGCCAAAGGCGGTGTTGCCTCGGGGGTCTTGCCCGTAAGGACTGGTGCCGGAGGCGCCGCTTCGGGAGCCTTCGGGGTGACGGGGGGAAGGGGCGCTGGTACCTGAGCTGGCGGTACGACAATGACATCCACTGGACCCTTGCCACCCTTGTCGATCATCTGCGCGGGCGAACCTTTGTCACCAATCATTTGCGTCGGCGAGCCTTTGCCGCCGATCATTTGCGTCGGCGAGCCTTTGTCGCCATCATTGTTAGCCTTAGCCTGAACTGGGCCGACGTCGCCCAATTTTAAGCAAGTGATGTTTGAGCCACCGCCGAGCTGAACGCCGGTGTTGCCTTTGTCTTTGCCGCCCATATTGGTTTTGGCGCAGGCAAGCGTGACCAGCATCAGCGATGCTGTAGTCACTGTGAGTAACTTCGTACGGTGGACCTTCTGCATGGACATGTCTCCTAAATCCGGTGGTAGCGTCAGCTGTTGCAATTACTTCTACATAGTCGGTCCGAAGCACCTAGCGGCGCGCAGGACAAACAATCCTTTGCAAAAGGCCGGCCACGCCTATGCCAGGGCCCAAAGCGCCAGTAAATTTCTGTTTATACTTGAATTTATGCAGCCTAGGCTAAATTGCAGCGGCGGCTAGGTACATGCCAAAAACGTTGACTAGTTGGTCACTAACGCGGTTAGTGACGACTATTTCGACAGTATAAACGTCGAGGTCACCGCAGCTGTGAATGCCGCAGTGACCGAAAAATCCGCACATCTAGTCAGCTACACCGACCGGTGCAGCTTCACTCTTTGGCGGCCCGCGACGCTAAAGCGATCTCCGCGAGTTCTGGCGCACTACGCCGTCCGACCAGTAGCGCCACCACACCGGGAGCAACCTGCCAGGCGACGAGGTTTAACTCGTTTGAGGCATAGGTCTGAAAGATCAGGCCGCGCATGTTGCCCGGTTCTGAGGCCGGTAAGTCACTCAGCTCCCCGGCAAAGCTGAAGAAAAAGAATAACTCCTTGGTCTTAGCACTGCCGCGCTCGTACATCACGGCGGCGACTTTAGCGACTTCATAATCGATGACGGTCGCCCCATCGATCTGCCAACCCGCCGGGACTCCCGCCAGCATCTGCGCCTTGAACTCTAGCCCCGGATAGGACTCTAGATATTGGCGTACTTCAACCGGATCATGACTCGGCAGATTGAGGCGCTCCTGCGCGTCCTCCTCCATCGCCAGAGCTTCATATCCTAGATATTCCAGCGGCCTAAACTTCTGGTCTTTAGTCCGCCCAAACTTCCAGATGCTGGCACCGATGGCAACGACGATCAAAAGTAGCACGGCACCACGGCGGTAGAACGAGTTGGTATTGCCGCGACTCAAGGCATCGATGCTCGTCTGCTCGGCCTTTTGCTTTTCGCTCGGCGGCATCACCAGTGCATTCAAGGCGGCCAACTCATCTTCTTTAAGGTAGTAACTCTGCATCGCCAGCTGCAGTTTGCCGCGCAAGGCCTGGAAGCGACCAGGCAGCCCAGAATACTCTGGCGTCTGCAGCAGCGGCTCGATCTTTGCCAAGACGTCTGGCGTCAACTCGCCGTCTAGATATTCATCCAGATAGCTGTACAGGAGGTCTTCGTTCTTGAGCTCCGTCGGCGAAAACGCCATAGTCTATCGTCCTTTCGTCCAAATCAAAGTTGGGCGCCGCTACTCAGCAGCGTCCGCCGCGCATGAGCCAGGTGAACGCGCAGATCCTTGTCGCTCATCTGCAAGACACGGGCAGCCGACACCGCATCCAAGCCGGCGACATCGATCGCGACCAAGGCCGCCCTGGCGCTGATCGCTAGCGGCTGCAGCGCTTTGGTCACGGCGCTTTGGCCGCTGGCAAATGCCTTGCTCTTCTGGTCGTTGAAGACGCGCCAACAAGTCTCGATCAATATCGAGTTAGCACCGCCCTCCGCCGTATCGACATACTTCGCTAGATTCGTCGCGATCACTTTGTACGTTTCCCTCACGCATTGGCTGGCGCCGTCTAGGCTCAGCGTCAAGGCAAAGGCAAAGCGATAGACGGTGTCAGCATGTCTGAGAAAATGCTCTTCGTAGATATTGACCAGCGACTCGTCGATCGGCTGATTGGCGGACGTCGCCATAGGTCTATCTCCTCATGCGGCAGGCTCGAAGACACGAGAGTAAAAATTGACTAAGGTTTTCCTATCCTTAATTGTATATTATCATGGTAGCAACCTTGTCTGCACACTGGCAAGCTGCGCGCGGCAAAAAGCATGCGCGTGGTCCATGATGATTTACCAATACTCCGAGTCCCATGTGTATCACGACTGGCTCATCGCTATCCCGGCGCGCCTTGGATCCGAGCGTTTGCCGCGCAAGCCCCTAGTCGATCTCGGTGGTTTACCGCTGATCGTGCGGGTGGCGCAAAATTTAGCTAGCTTGGTGTCCCAAGGTGCCGCGCTAGTCGTAGCAACCGACGCCATAGAGGTCATGGACGTTTGCGCGCAGCACGGGATCGAGGCGCGCATCACCGCCGCTGAGCATCAAAGCGGCACCGACCGCTGCGCCGAGGTCGGGCGCGCCTTCGACCGCACCCATATCTTGAACGTCCAGGGCGACGAGCCTTTTGTCGCGGTTGCTGCTCTGGAATCCTTGATGCAAGCCTTCGCCGCTAGACCGGATGCCGACATGGCAACCCTAGTCAGCGCGACCACCGACCTACGGCTCGCCAACAATCCCAATGCCGTCAAGGCGGTGCGGGCGCGTGATGGCTATGCGCTGTACTTCTCCCGCGCCCCCGTGCCCTACGACCGCACGGCACAAAGCCTTTTGGCGCAGGGGCAGGCGTTAACACCTCCTGGACCGCAATTCTGGCACCACATGGGCGTCTATGCCTACCGCTTAAGTCGCCTCGAGGACTTCGTCCGCCTCGGCCCCTCACCGCTTGAGGAGATCGAAAAGCTCGAACAACTGCGGGCCTTGGAAGCCGGCTGGCGCATCTGGCTAGAGCCCACAGCGCACAGCCACCTTGGCATCGATACGCCCAGCGATTTGGAGGCCGCACGTGCAAGGTTTCGCCCCTAAACCAAGATCCCACGCGACCTGGGTGCGACGTCTTAGCGTTATGGCCGTTGCTGCTGCGGGACTTTGCAGCAGTGCGGCACAGGCCCTACCGATCGGCTTTGGCATCAATCAGGGTCGACTCGAGTACGATCAGCTCTATTCCGATCACTTTCACGTCTACTTTGACCACCGCGTCCCAAGCGAAGGCTGGATGACCCTCAACGCCCTCGAAGCCGCTCGCCCCTTTGTCGAGCAGTGGATCGGCCACAAGCGCCATGCGCCTTTAACCGTGGTGACCTCCGCCGCCTCTGAGAATGCCTCCTTTGCCAACTTCATCACCGATGCCATCGAAGTCCAGACGATGGGCCAAGGTTACAAAGAATTGGCCTGGCATGAATACACGCACTCAACCATGTACCGGTCTCTCGACACCATCTTTGGCCCTCCCTACAACATCATCTATTTACCGTGGATGCCGGCCTGGTTCCTCGAGGGCTTAGCCGAAGCCTTCAGCGTCTCCTCCGGATCGGACGTCACCTCCGGCATCGAGCGCTACCAAGCCCTCTCCGGCAACTGGCCGAGCTACGACCGGCTGCACAGCCTGTACTCCAGCGTGAACTACGTCGAGCGTGGCTACGCCACCTCGGGCGCCCTAGTCACCTACCTACTCAAGCGCGCCGATGTGAAACTGCCGGAATTGCTCGCCGCCTTCTATCAAAATGCTCACCCATGGTGGTGGCCGGTCACGATCATACCTTATGCCGACTTGATGCCTCTGGACCGCGCCCTGAAAACGCTCATCCAACTAAACGGCGAAGAATTATACGAAGCCTATAAAATCGCGGCCAAGCAACACTGGGAGGCCGTGCCTTCGGGGCCATTCCTCGCGGCTGCCAAGGCCAAACATGCCGGCTTTCCCTCGCTCTACGGGCTGAGCAGCGATGGTTTGCAGATCCATCTCATGGGTCGTGAAGCCTACAGCTACTACGAATCGACCGTCGCCTTTGACGCCGCTTCCGGCTGGGCCGTAGATACCACGCGCGGTGCCATGGTCAGCGATAAACCAGCCTTAGCCACGGTGTTCAAGGGTCAGTCCTGGAATGGAACGGTCACCTACACGCCGGATCCACCTCAAGACAAAAGCCAGATCGAATTCACCCAGCATGCAGGTGACGACGGCGGAGCAAACGGCCGCCGCATCACTCGCCCAGGCGGTGTATATAACCTGTGGGAGACGCCAACCCACTTAGCATGGACCGAGCAACAGCAGTCGGTCACCCGGCTGTGCGAAACCCCCATCGCCAAGTCCTCAGGCAAGACCCACATCACTTGTCCTTTGACCGCACGACTACCCGAGCAACTACGCGCCATCGGCAGCCGCAATAAAGTCGCCGGTGAGCGCATCACCGAAGAGATTTGGCTAAGCCACGCCACGCAAAAGATGTTCGGCACGGCCTATGAAATACGCGTCTTCGATGCCAATAAGCATGGCATCGTGCGCCGCATCCGTACCGGCTTTGGCATGCCGATCAGCGTCGGGTTTGCTGGACGAGACAGCTGGGTACTGCTGGCAGAGCGCAGCGAACGCAGCCTGCGCCGCTATGACGAGCGCGGTAAATGCCTTGGCATGCTGCGCTTTAAGGATCATATCCTCGAAGTTAAAGGCCTAAATGATGGCAGTTTAGTCCTGGCCCTGTACGACGGCAGCCAAAGCCGCCTGCTTAAACTCCCGAAAGAGTCCATCCACCCCGAGCCCTGCACCACGCCAACCGGCCAGATGTCGCCTTTGCAGTTTGCCATCGCTCAGACGGATAAGAGCGTCAGTTTAAGCCAGGCCCTTGCTGGCGCCTCACTCTGGGAAGAGAATGCTGGCGAGCCTGTCGCGGCGAGCAGCGAACGCTTTAAACAAGCGCCCACCATCGATAAAGACCATCAGCCGAACACCGGCAGCGATGGCAGCATCGAGCCCGCAGGCTTCCACGCCAAACCGCTGTTTGTCTTTCCGTGGATCGGCGGCGATGACGCCAAGGGCCTGCAGGTCGGCGTCGTCTCAGTCCCCCTGATGGATGACCTGCAAAACGAGACGGTCCGCGCCACCTTCTTGCTGGGTATCGAAAGCCTCTTTCCTTACCAGGAGCTAGCCCTCACCTCGACCCGCTTCGTGCCAACGCTCAACCTGGCTGTCTATCGTCAGCAGACCTACGAGGGGCTTTCCTACAAACGCAGCACCGACGAGACCGTGACGAACTACCTCGACGAAAAGGGTGTCCGCTTTGAGAGTTTGTATAGCTTTCGCCTCCTCGGCGGTATCGCCAGTAGCGGTCTCGCACTGAAATACGCCTACTTGAAGCCTTACGCCGGCAACCCAAATCTGACCCGCGGCTTTTTGACCGAGCCAGGAGCGACCTTTAGCCTCGTCCATATGGTCCAGCGGTTTACTTTTAGCAATGCGCTCTCCGGCCGCGTCGCCCCGTCAGGACTCAACCAAAACTTTGATTACAACCAGGTCGGCGGCGCCACGAGTGTCGCGGTAGCCCTCCCGGCCTTGTCGCGCCTGTCCCTTGGTCTTGAGGGCAGCCGCACCAGAGGCGCCAAACGCCGCCTGCTCAAAGAGGTCTACCGCCCACTGAAGACCTTTATCCCCGGCTCGGGTGGCGGCTTAAACCAAAACAGCTTTCCGATCAGCTCGGTCTCTCAGGGCCTCTTCTCGGCGCAGTTCGGCGACACCCAGGCCCGCGCCAAGGTCGATTACACCATCCCGGTGGTCCGCGATATCGACAAGAATTGGTGGCTGTTATATTTCGAGCGGCTCGACTTCACTGCATTTTTTAACTATGGCGCGGCCTGGACCGGGACTAGGCCGCCGGAGGGCTGGGGCAAGCTGACGCGGGCTCACGGCTACAACTTCGACCTGCAGATGGAAAACAAAGGGGTGCACTTCAACGTCGGGGGCGGTATTGGTCAGGTCTTAGGCCGGCCACTTGAGCCCTATATCAACGGTGGCTTTGACGCCCTTTTTTAGCGACCGACACGGCACCTTGCCTGGAGATCCGACCTCATGCCCAATACCTTCGGCCACGCTTTTCGCATCACCACCTTTGGTGAATCCCATGGCGGTGGCGTTGGCGTCGTGATCGACGGCTGCCCCCCCGGCTACAAGATCGATCTGGACCTGGTGCAGACCTGGCTCAACCGCCGTCGTCCAGGCCAGAGCAAGATCAGTTCGCCACGCGACGAAAAGGACCGCGTCGAATGCCTATCCGGCCTCGAAGGCGGCATCACGCTTGGCACGCCGATCGCCCTCTTGGTTCGCAACGAAGACCAAAAGCCCGGCCACTACAGCGATCTACAGCAGGTCTTTCGGCCCTCGCACGCCGACTACACGACCTTGACGAAGTACGGCGTCAGGCCAGGCAGCGGCGGCGGACGCGCGAGCGCCAGGGAAACCATCGGCAGGGTCGCCGCAGCTGCCGTGGCCGAGCAGATCCTAACCGCCAAGCTGCCCGGTTTTCGCTGCGTTGCTTATGTCGACTCGGTGAAGGGTGAGGCCGCCCACATCGATGATCCCGCCAGCGTCACCAGAGACGAGGTCGAGGCCCATATCCTGCGCTGCCCTGACCAAGCCGGTCGCGCCCGCCTAGAAGCGATCATCACGGCGGCGCAAAAAGACGGCGACAGCGTCGGCGGGACGATCGCCTGCGCCATCAGTGGCGTGCCGGTCGGGCTCGGTGATCCGGTGTTCGACAAGCTCGAAGCCGACCTCGCCAAGGCCATGATGAGCTTGCCAGCAAGTAAGGGCTTTGAGGTTGGCCTGGGCTTTCGCTCGACCTTGATGTTTGGCTCGGAACACAACGATGCGTTTACCAGCAGCAACGGCCGCATCAGCACCGTGACCAACCGTTCTGGAGGCATTCAGGGCGGCATCAGTAATGGTGAATTGGTTTACTGCCGGGTAGCGTTTAAGCCGGTGGCGACAATCTTCAAAGTGCAAGACAGCGTCGATGCGGCGGGGGTTCCGGTTAAGCTGCGGCCAAAAGCCGGAAGGCATGATCCCTGTGTGTTGCCGCGGGCGGTGCCGATGGTCGAGGCGATGGCGATTTTGGTGGTGATGGATCATTGGCTTAGGCAGCAGATGCTGGTTGCAACGAGAGTTTGAGCAGGCTGGTCCGCTCGCTCGAGATCACCATCCTTGAGGGCATGATCTAAAACCATTGCGTCCGTGTGACTCCAGGGCCTGAACATCACCTTGTGTTGCGTGTTGACCGGCGACTGTCTCGCCGTATATCATCATAATCGGCGAAAGCACCGCGGATTGGGAGTATGTCGGGATGTATCAAAGAGTCATTAACCTGCCGTCATTACTATCCAAACGAAGCCACTTCCTGCTTGGCCCAAGAGCGACAGGCAAAAGTACGCTCATCAGGGCCTCCCTGCCTGAGGCCAAAATTTACGATCTGCTTGATGCCGATACGTATCGCCGCTTGCTCAGTGAGCCCAAATTAATTGAGCAGGAAACGCTCCCGACACAACTCGTCGTTATTGATGAAATCCAAAAACTGCCGCTGTTACTCGACGAAGTGCACAGATTAATCGAACGCCGCAAACAGACGTTCTTGCTCACCGGTAGCAGCGCACGAAAATTGCGCCATGGTTCAGCCAATCTGCTTGCTGGCAGGGCCTTCCAAGCTGAGCTATTTCCACTGATTCAGCGCGAAATTCCCAACTTCAACTTGTTGTCATATCTCAATTCAACCGGACTTCCCGAATTTTACTCTGACGACTTAGCATCAGAGTTTCTGCGCAATTATGTCGGAGTTTATCTACGTGAGGAAGTCCAAGCCGAATCGCTAGTGAGAAACCTAGCTGCGTTTAGCCGCTTCCTCGACGTGATCGCCGTCAGCAATGGTGACGAAATCAATTATGCAAGCCTTGCGAGTGACTGTGGCGTGCCGGTGCGGACTCTTGAGGGCTATTTTTCCATTCTCGATGATACTTTAATTGGATTTCGTGTTGAACCCTATCTGCAGACTGTGAAGAGAAAGGGAATCACCCGTGCCAAATACTGGCTATTTGATATCGGAGTCGTCAACAGTTTGGCGAAACGCGGTCGCATCGAGATTGGGTCAGAAATGTTCGGAAAGTCCTTTGAACACTTCATCGCCCTGGAACTGCGAGCATATTTATCCTATAAGCGCGAATCCCTAGCTTTGCAGTATTGGCGCTCGACCTCTAAGTATGAGGTCGATTTCATTTTAAATGGTCAAATCGCGATTGAAGTGAAGGCTACAAGGCAGGTGGCTGATAAACACCTCAAAGGCCTGAGGGCCTTAGCTGAGGAAGGGAAAATGAAGGTTTTGGGAGTCGTCAGTCTAGACCCTGATTATCGCCTCACTGCTGATGGTTTGCATATTTGGCCTTGGAACACCTTCCTCAGCCAACTTTGGCACGGAACCCTTGGCGAGAGGCCGCACCATGCCTCTTTATCTCGACCACCCGGGTCGCCGTAATTTTAGACATCTCAATTTTTAGTTTTGCCTATTTGAGCCATTCAACACCCGCCTAAAAATTGCATTTTCCCCTATCGTTACTGATAGTTGAGATCATGCATGATGAAATTGCTCAAGCTATTACTAATTTTAACCGAGTTACGTAGGACTGAGATTCTGAACCTCACTTCTTCGGAGCCGGCTCATCATGTTTACCTCTATCCACACCTCTGCATGTCGAACGCCCAATAGCCTGGCTAGTGGACCTGACGAATGGACAACGGTTGCGCTTGGAATGATCAACAGATGATGGACATGCGAATGCATTCACTTGTTATCATGCTACTGATAGCCGCCGTATCCCAGAGCTTTTGCTCGGGTGATGCAAGAGCTGCTGACACCTATGATTTTGGCTACAGCGGCAGGTTGGTGCATTCGACAGGTAAGCCAGTCGATGGACCGGTCGCGTTAAAGGCGACATTCTTTCATGAAGGTAGCGGCCAAACGCCAATCCTGGCGGTAACCGATGGTTTAGAGAGAGTCACCCTCCAACAGGGTATTTTTCAATTCGTTTTAGCGCTGACGCCAGCTGACTACGACAAAGTGTTTAACGACGTATCCCAGCCAGTTTGGATACAGATCACTGATTTAACTCATAATCCATCAGCACCATATCCTCTGCAGCGCCTGATGATGACCCCCTACGCTGCGCGCGTGCCCGTTGACGGACTAACCATCAGCTTTAACGGCGACGGCAAGCTCACAGTCGGCCCTTCTGGAGCACCTGGAGCCAATCAATTCATCACTAAAGATGGTAGTGGTCGCTTTGTTTGGGCAGCTCCGACGACCAGTGCCTCCGCCTTGCAGGGCCAAAACATTAGCGCAACCGCCCCCGCGGCCGGCCAAGTGTTGAAGTATGACGGCAGCCAGTGGTTGCCGGCAACCATCTCCACGACCGGTGGCGCGCTGACGTCTATCTCAGCCTCAGCGCCTTTAGCGGTAACCGGGTCGGCCACGGCCCCATCGCTGCAGATGACGGCCGCAAGTAGTATCAGCGCTGGTTTTGTTAGCTCATCAGATTGGCTGAGCTTTACTGGCAAACAAGCAGCCCTTGGTTTCACTCCAGTCAACAAAGCTGGCGATACGATGAGTGGCGGCCTAAACATGGGCGCTAACACCTTGACCAATCTTGCCGCGCCTGCGTCGGCAAGCGACGCAGCGACCAAAGCCTACGTCGATACCAACGCTCTGCGTGCTGATGGTACGACGCCGCTGTCGGCCAACTGGTCCGTCGGTGGGCAAGACGTCACGGGTCTTGGCAATGTGGGTATCAGCGCCAGCAAGACCTTAACCCTCGGTGTGTTTACCAACGCCACCGAGGCGACGATGACCGCCGCCTTGAACGCAACCGGTACCGCCTCTACGGACAAAGGAAAAACCTGGTACAACAGTCAAACCAATCAAATTAAATTCTGGGACGGTAGCGGCGCCCAAATTGTCGGCGTCAGCGGCGCTGGCTTGACGAGCCTCGGTGGTGAGACCGGTAGTTCGCAGACCTTTGCGGTCACCCAGACCGGCAACCAGCCAGCCATCAACTCCGGCTCCAACGTTCACACGCTGAGTATTCCGTTGGCTGCGGCCGGTGCTAGTGTCACTGCAGGTTTGATCTCCAATGCCGATTACGTCGCATTTGGGGCTAAGCAAGCTGCTGGTGCCTATATAACAGGACTGACCGGCGACTTGAGCGCTGCGGGTGCTGGCTCGGCCGTCGCGACCCTTGCTGCCACTGGTGTGGTAGCAGGCACCTACGCCAAGGTGACGGTCGACGCTAAGGGCCGCGTCACGGCTGCGACGTCTCTTGCAGCAGCCGACATTCCAAATCTTTCGGCAGCGCAGATCACGAGTGGCACTTTGGCTACGGCGGTTGGCGGCACTGGCGTCAACTCAACGGCGACTTTTCCAACATCAGGGGTCGTCGTCACTGAAGCTGGCACGGAGACTTTGACCAACAAAACATTAACTGCACCCGTGATCGATACGATTTCCAACACTGGTACGTTGACGCTTCCGACCAGCACGGATACCTTAGTTGGCCGCGCGACCACCGATATTTTGACCAACAAGACACTGACCGGCGCCACCATCAACGGTGCCTCCACTATCGGCGGATCGACGACGATTGCCACCACCGGCACCGTCAGCGCTGGTGCAACGACCGTCGCTGGCAACGTCACGATCCAAGGCAACGCCACCAACGCCAATAAGCTTGTTTTAAACGACAAGGGCACCACCAACGCCTTGTCGATTAAAGCCCCAGACACTCTCGCTGCTTCCGTAACGTGGACGCTGCCAGGCACCGACGGCACCAGTGGCCAAGTGTTGTCGACCAACGGCAGCGGCTCGTTTAGCTGGGCCTCTGGAATCACGCCGACTGGCTCTGCCGGTGGTGACTTGGTCGGTACTTATCCAAACCCAACGCTAGCGACCAGCGGTGTGACTGCAGGTAGTTATATGAAAGTGACTGTGGACGCCAAAGGCCGCGTCAC
>JAPLFX010000163.1 GCA_026390445.1 Pseudomonadota bacterium | reverse complement strand
AAGAGGCCGGAACCAACTCGGAAGCGAGCTGCAGCCTACGGGCGGGTGGGCGGCGAGTCATAGAGCCGAGCCTAGGCAGCCAGAACGGCCATTTGCGAGGCCTGCTGGGATTCCGACTGGAACTTCGAAGATCCTATAGGCGGCGGCTTGCTCATGGTGGGCGTGGCCTACGACTTTTGGCATCTAAACAAGCAAATTGCTGAGAGAAATTGACCTCATAGTCCCGCCAGACCTAAGAAGCCAGGGGACCACAGGTCACATGGAGGATCATTCGGGCTTTTCACTTGGACGCCGGAATTCCAGGTATACACGCCGGCAGTGCTGGCCTGCAGCCGTGGCCCGAAACTTATGGACGATGTCAGCAAACGCCGAAGGAACATAGTCGATGGGATCATCGGTCATCACGCCCCGGTCGCGGCGATAGATCATCTCGGGCCACATGAGGACTGGGTAAGCCAACGCGGCTAGGGTTAAATCGGCAGCCGAAAACTGGCCACTCACGAGAAAGCTTTTATTTTGATCAAGCAAGATCTCCATGTCGCAAAAAACGGCGGCGATATCATACGCAGCCGAGCGCGCCCGCGACGCATTGATCCGATATGACTTCTCGATCAATGGCTTGATGATGCGCATAACACCGCCGATACATACTCTGCCTAAAGGGCCAAATCCCGGGCCGGCAAACTTAGAATGTTGAGCCGGCGCCGAGAGCAGGTAGTGATAAGCAAGCAGACGCGTCGCCGGCCCCAGTTGCTCGTCAAGGCGATCTTCAAGAGTGGTGACCTGCCTGGCCATCACCGCATCGTTACCAAACAAGCGCGGCCCGCGGTTACTATGCTGCCTAGCGACAAATGCTAAAATGTCCGTGGAATCCGTCAAGCATTGCGTTGGCGTCATCAGCACAGGTACAGACTTACCGCGTTGACGGAGAGCGGTAGCCGCTAAATGTGCACCCGGAAAATATCCGTGCTCTTGGTAGGGCTGAGCGGAGAGATCTAAGGCCCATCGTGCCTTTTCACAATAATGACTGAAGGGAATGGTGATCAGCTGCCACAAAAATCCACCCATCGCATTTGATAAAGCCAGATCCGCACGTCAAGGCGCCATGTCCAGCAGTGCTAATTCAGTATGTGGGAATACGATCTTGACCCGGTCTATATAATCTTAGGGCCTCAAAATCAGGGCCAATGGCGAGATTCTCCACTGAGAAGTGGGGCCCGCCATCCTATCTGGCAAAGCGTCCCGACCACAATTGCGTCAAGAAATCCTTCCAAGGCAAAACTTCGATGCCATCTTCCAGTCTCGCTCGTTCCTCACAGCACACGACCTTATAGGTGCGGCAAACACCCTCTTCGCGAAGGGCGCGGAGTCCATTCAAGTGCTTCGCGGTCACTCGCTCGGTGGATTTCACCTCGATGGCATGTGTACCATTTAGAATGAAATCGACCTCAAGCATGGAAGTCGATCGCCAGTAATGAAGGGTACCAAGCGGATCGCAATAATCGAGCCAAGACTTCATTTCCATCATCAAAAACTGCTCAAAAAGTTCACCCCATTCCGTCTGATGTTTAGTCACGCGCGGCAAACGCCTCAAAGAGCGGACGACGCCGGTATCAAAAAAGTAAAACTTCGCTGTTTGAATGGCCCTTCTCTTTACTGTCTTGGTAAAGGCAGGGACCTCCCAGGCAATGAGGGTGTCGTAAAGAACCTGAAACCAGTTTTGGACGGTGGCGCGCGCTACCTGGGCATCGTTAGCGACGTTGGTGTAATTCAGCATCTGACCGTTGACGGTCGATGCGATCTGCAAAAAGCGGCTAAACGCTGGTAGACTCCGCGACACACCTTCGCCGGCAATTTCCTCGGTCAAGTAACGGCCAACGTAGGACGCCAGGTCCTCTTCGGGATCTTCGGCAAGAAAGTGAGTCGGTATCAGTCCATGATTTAGAGCGCGGTCCAGGGACAAGTGCTCCAGTCCGATCTCCTTCGACACCAGCGGGTGAAAAATGCGGTCACGTCCTCTCCCCCCGAGGAGGTTTGCGCCAGACTTCTTTAATTTACGTGCACTGGATCCGGTCAGGAGAAATCGCAGACCGCGCTCCTCGATCATTAGGTGCACCTCGTCCATAAGCTCAGGGCATTTTTGAATCTCATCGATAAAAACAACGCAGTCGCGAAGCTTTTCGAATTCAATTTCTTTGCGAATGATGGTGGGATCGGCCAATAAACGTAAGAGGAGTCCCTGGTCTAAAAGGTTATAGGACCTGGCAATCACATCCTTCAGCTGATGGCGCACGAAGCTAGACTTGCCAGTTTGCCGCGGACCGAAAAGAAGCACGGTACGCGTCTTCAGAATCTCCTCAATCTGGCGTTGTTGCACAAATAACCTATTGAGAACAAAAAGTTAGGCGTCTATCCTTGCGGGTAAATTAACCGACCAAAGTTAATCCCTACTCGCAAGGACGCGACGCCTATGGGGAAGAAGGCTACCTATAAAGTCAGCAATTG
>JAPLFX010000001.1 GCA_026390445.1 Pseudomonadota bacterium | reverse complement strand
CGGCACAACCCCGCTCAGGCCCGACTGGGTTTGAAGCACGGCCCAGGCAAACACCAGCTGGACGTGGAACAAGTCCCTCACGGGACAGTGTGGAAAGTCGACAAGCCTAAATATTTTAGGTGGAATCGACTTTTCGGACAGGTTGTAACATTTCACCAGGATTAGTCGGATAGGGAATCTGGGGCGGTATCATCGTATCTCCTAGTGATAGTCGAGAATCTGCTCGTCGCTCGCACCTGAGAGACTCCACCTAAAAATGATCCGCCATTGATCGTTAATCCGTATCGAATAAAATGCCTGCTGACTTCTTGCATTCGCTCCGCACCCATGGTTATGTTTTACTGCGAAACGCCTACCACCAGCAACTCGCGCGTGTCCCGCTGACCGCTGTAACTACTCATTTCTATGATTTTAATCGACCACCTCAAGGCGAAAGGCTGCCCTCACCGTGCGCATGATTCCCCTGCAGTCGGGTAGTAATGGCAATTGCATCTACGTTGAGGCCGGAGGCGTGGCCTTGCTCTTTGACGGCGGGCTCAGCACCAGCTTGGTCAGAGCGCGCCTTGCCACCTTCGGTATCCAGCTCGAGGCGATCAACGCGATGTTTATCTCGCATGAGCATGGCGACCATGTTCGCCATGCCGGGGCGGTGGCTCGGTCCGGTGGCTTTCCGCTTTACATCACGGCACGAACCTACCGGGTCGCTCAGCGTCGCTACGACCTAAGCACCAAGGTGGACGTGCGGCACTTTCAGGCAGGACATAGCGTCCGTATCGGTCCGGTGACCATAAGCAGCCTGCCGACCCCGCATGATGCTGTCGACGGAGTCGTTTATACCGTGGACGATGGCTACCACCGGCTTGGCATCTGCACGGACTTTGGTCACGTGTACAGCGAGTTGCGAGATTTGGTGGCTCAGGTGGACGGACTCTATCTGGAGAGTAACTACGATCATGAGCGGTTGATCCATGGCCCCTATCCCGCGGCCTTGAAGGCTCGCATCAGCGGGCCGCGTGGACATATCTCCAACGCGGATGCGGCAGAATTGGTTGCCGCAGCGGCGAGTGACCGTCTGCAGTGGGTCTGCTTGGCGCATCTGTCAGCGCACAACAACACCCCAACTCTTGCGCTAGAAACGCATCGGCAGATCCTAGGTGAGACTTTGCCTTTAAGCGTTGCCAAGCGGCACTCAGCCACGCGTCCGCTTTGTCTCGAAGCAGACCTATTTCAAGCGGCATCGCGCCAGACTAAACAAGATGATCCTTTACGGCTGTTTTGGCAGCATGGTGAGCAACTGGGCTCGGCTGACTCGCTGCGGCGGCCCATTCGGCAACGCAAACAAGCTAGCGAGGGCGGCTTTCACTTTTAACATCGTCCATCACATGCTGCGGCATGCTCACCTGTCAGCTTGCGGCCTTTCGCTCACGCGCGACCGCGAACGTGACATGAACTCCGAGCTGACCGAGATAGGTGACCAGCATGTCGATCGAGAACAGGCTGAGCTTGCAGTTTAGGATTTCACTCACCCGGGGTTGGGGCTTGCTCCAGATCTTGGCCAAATCCTTTTGACTGTAGCCACACTCGCGGACGATCTTCAGGATCTGGTTGCAGAGGTCCGACTTGATGGTCAGCAGACGCGCCTCCTCGGCGGAGAAACCGAGATCTAGGAAGAGCGAGTCGGGTGTGCTGACATGAGGTTGCCTCTCAGCCTTTAATGCGGACGGCAAGCTCGCGGTAACGCGCCGCAGCTTTCGCGAGGTCGGGACGACTCGTTTTTTGGCTTTTCTTTTGGAAGCAGTGGAGGACATGGATTTCACCTTTCACAAGGGCGACGTAAATGGCGCGGCACTGGCCAGCGACGTCTTTTGCGCGTAGCTCCCAAGCTCCGACGCCCACGACCTTGATCGGCTTGACGTCATGCGGAAGCTCTCCATTCTGCAGCGCACGTAGACCTGCACCAAGGTCGTCTCGCACGGTCGCTGGGAAGCCTCTGATCACGTCTCGACTATCTCCCTCCCAAACGATCCGCTTTCGCTCCACGAATTCATCCTCATACATCTATACGAATACACGTATAACGTCAAGCACCCAGAGCCATAGGACCAGTGCGCAACAAGCCGCGCTTCGACGGATATCCCTAGGACAGCAAAGCACGCACGTGTGGTAGCAAGCTCGCATGTGAAAGGGAACGGACATGACAAGCAGTTCGCCGACCTAGCAGGCACCCGTCGCTTCAGAGGGTTGCCGGAAGTGACTGACCCTCTACAGCTCAGAGGGTTGCCGGAAGTGACTGACCCTCTACAGCTCAGAGGGTTGCCGGAAGTGACTGACCCTCTACAGCCACTACAGCCGCTACGGTTCCTGTATACGCCTGAATACGCTTCTTGCGGTTATCAGCTCCCGCCGGCTTGTCACCCTGCCGATAAACCCTCCATGGACGGATTGCCGGCAGTCCTAGGTCAACAAAACCTCAGTCACGCCGGTGCTTACTTCAACTTAGGAGGACCAGACATGGCTAAGCTTTTAGCAAAACATTCCTTCATGAGCGCCCTGCTCATCATCACGGTATCGTGTGATCGCAACCGCTCGGTATCGACCGGCCTGCACTCCCTCGACAACGTCATCCACGGCCGCAATCCGGGCACACAACCGAGCAACCCGCCCGGTACCATCGCGCCCACGCCATCTCTCGCTCTGGCGCCGCTCTCGACCTACGCCACCTGCCAGGATCTCAAGGTGGATCTCAAAGCGATCCTCACCGTCAAAATGACCTATGAGTGGAACGAACATCGCTACTGGCGCAGCTACTGGAGCAGCCGTGGAGCAGAGCGTGACGCCAATGCCTCAGCAGACGCTGGCACCAGTGCCATGCCAGTCAGCGCCGCCGCAGCGTCTAGCACATCGGCAGCGCCGGCCCCCACCGTCGTCGGCACCAACTTGCAAGTCGCCGGCGTCGACGAGGGCGATGAAATCAAGATCACGCCCAGGGCCATCTACATCACCGATAACCAAAGCCTGCCAGGCGCCCAACGGGTGCATATAGTCGGCACCAGCCCGCTGGCCTATCTTGGTGATTTGACCATCAACAGTTTGACTTCTCCCAAGCTCTATACCGATCAGCAGAGGTTGGTGGCCATCGGCACGGCCACCCAGCCGACCATGGTCGGCAGCATCGTCCGGCCCACCCCTGGCACCGAGATCGATGTCTATGACGCATCCGCTGCGGCAGTGCCAAAGTTGCTTCACACCTTCAAATCAAGCGGTCAACTGGTCGATTCCCGGCTCGTCAATGGCCGCCTTTACGTCGCTCTGCGCGACACACTAGAGCCCTTGGAGTTGCCTGATCCCTCGGCGATGCAGCACTTAGACACCGATCTAACAGGCTTCCTGACGCACCTCGATATCGATCGCATGTTTACTTTCACTGATTCCACCATCAACGGCATCACCTGCACCTCGATGGTGAAATTTCCGGGTTACCTCAAGCAACTCCAGTTCCAGAGACTGCTCAGCTATGATGTCGCCAGCGGCTCGGTGCTAAGCGACGTCACCATCGCCGGCAATGGCGATACCCTCTACATGACCGACCAGACGATGTACACCGTCGGCAAACCGGATCAACCGCCCATCTGGGTTGATCCGACGCCTGGCACAGGCATAGCGCCGGTGGCGGCGAGCGCAGCGGACGCAACCTACGACACGCTGATTGTCACCAAGATTGACGTGAATCAAGGGACCGGCATCCTCAAGCCGGCCGCTAGAGGCACGGTGGCTGGGCACCTCAAATTGTTCGATAGCCCATGGGCCTTCAATGAGCTGCCCTCTGGTGACTCGACCGCCCTCGCCGTCGTCACCTCGACCGGCGACGTCAGAGATACCTCCGGGCATAACCCGGCGAGGAATCACCTGACGATCCTCAAACAGCAGGGCAAAGACCTAGTCGCCGCTGGGTCGCTCACCGGCTTCGGCAACAACGAAGACGTTCGCTCCGTGCGCTACATCGGCACTAAGGCCTATGTCGTCACCTTTGAGCGCACCGATCCACTCTACACCATCGATCTGAGCGACCAGACCAAACCAAAAGTCCTGGGCGAGTTGGACATCCCAGGCTTCTCCCTCTACTTGCAGGCCCACGGCACGGACCGCTTGATCGGACTCGGCTTCCAGACGGAGGACAGCGGCGAAAAGGACATCACCCGTGCCTTCTTCCAGGGACTGCTCGTGCAACTCTTTGACGTCTCCAAGCCGACGGCGCCGACGCGACTCTTTGCCACCGACCTGGGCAAGCGTGGCAGCTACTCGGAGGCAACTCAGGATCACCACGCATTCTATTACGACCAGGCCAACGATCTGATGGCTATACCGGCGGTGCTGTTTGACGATGACGCTCAGACCACAGCCACCACCGGGATGTCGGGATCAGCCTCAAGCATCTTCCGGGTAAACAGCGCCCCCAACGGCCAAAAAACCAACGTCACGCGGGCCTTCTCCGG
>JAPLFX010000248.1 GCA_026390445.1 Pseudomonadota bacterium | reverse complement strand
CCGTGTTTTGATCCGGAGTTGACCATGTGCCCACCGCAAGCACTCAAGACCGCAGCGGTGAGTAGAAGGGTCGACTGGCGAACCGAGACTGAGTGACGACGAACCATACGAGGAGCCTCCAACGACTTTGGATGTTTGTGTCCTTGCACCTCGTGGGTGATGCCCCGATGAAATGCACAACCAGGTCCTCGGCGCTCGCTCAGGCGAACTTTAAGCGACATAACTCTACGCTTGATTCCAGAATCTTAGGGGCCAGTATTAGCAGGCACCGCCAATTTTACGTGACTTGCAGTCGTCGATTTGGTGACAGGTGCGTCACAGCCAAGGATGTCGATAATCAATCCAACTCGCAGCCATTGGTGCAGGCAATGAACCATCGTTGCGATCACGTGTTCTTGATTGGTGTCTGGTGTCAACTCGGCCGCTGCTGCACAAGCAACGCTAAATGTGCCTCCTTGTTGCAGAAGGTTGAAGCAGCAGGCTTCTGGGGGTGCCAGTTCGAGAAAGGAGACCACCTCGTTTTGGCGATAAAACAGGTAGTGAAAGTCACCCTTAGGCGGCTTTTCAGGTGCTTCGGCGCAGTCGATGGCAAAAATCACCGGTGCGACCGCGTAGTTCGCCTGCACCAGGCGCAGGCAATCAGTAAAACTAAAGCGCACCTGCTCCCACTCCGATGCCGAAATCGCCGTGAGTGCCGAAGCCGGAACGCTGGGGGGACCGTTATGACAGTCGATGAGATCGCTAGTGGTCCACTCAAACTCGGCGAGATCGGCGAGAAGCTGGTTTGACAAGCCATCGTCTTCAAGCAAAGGCCTACAGTCGTCGCGTAAATATCCAGCAAGGGCCCTGCCAACATACTTGATCGACGTTTCACTTGGTGGATGTACGGCAAGGAAGTCACGGACTAAATCAAGAAACCTCGCCTTGCCGAGGACGTAGAGCACGGACGGATAGATACCGCAAAGAGCGTCTTGCAAGCGCAAAAGATAAGCGTCGGCGTAGACATTCATGCCAACCACAGCGGGTGTTGCTAAGTCCTTCGCCACGAGGTCCAGAGTCTCGTCTCCCGGTACCACATGGCATTGGCTGGTGGCCATTCGCCAGAACCCAGCAACCAACTCGGGCCATTCCCGCTGCCGCGAGGTTGCGGCTGCAGGCTGACGCATGGTCAAGGTGGGCAAGACGGGACGCGCGAGTGTTTGGAGAGCGGTTGCATGGACGGCCTCGGCCTTACCTAGCTCTGCCCGGAGGGCTTCAAACGCAGGGATTTGGCCATCCCATTCCAGCAGGGTTGCTGCTTTGGGGAAAAGCTGTGCTGCCTGTCCATAGAGATCCCAAACCATATCGCAAACAGGAGCGTCATGGGTGTCGACACGAACCTTCGGTAGCACCGAATGACCCGCCAGGTGCATGTAGCAAATCCATTCAGGGTCGATTCTGCTTAGATACGCTTGCGTGTTGACGCCTAAATTCATCTTATTGACGTACAGATTGTTGACGTCTAGGAGGACGCCGCAGCCAGTGGCTTGGCACAGGGCGGCAAGGAACTCAGACTCGTCCATATCGGCGCAGGCAAACGACACGTAGGCGGAGGCGTTCTCCAAAAACAAGCGACGGCCGAGGCGTTCTTGAACCTCCTGCACCCGTGAAATAACGTGCTCGAGTACGCCCTCAGTAAAGGCTATGGGCAATAGATCGTGAGAATTTTGTCCCATGTGCCTCGTCCAGCACAAATGATCGGAGACGCAGATCGCGTCGATTTCGCTGGCTAGTTGGCGTAGATCAGCCAAATACTTCAAGTTTGGTCGGTCTAAGCTGGCAATGGAGAGGCCAACGCCATGCAGGGCGACTGGATAGTCCTTGCGGACTTGCTCAAGATAGCGCCGAGGCTTGCCACCGCTACCGATAAAATTCTCTGTCACGGCCTCGAACCAGTCGAGCTGTGGTCGATGATGTAAAGTCCAGCTGTAATGAGGCTCACGCAGTCCCAGACCAAAGCCTAGCGGTACAGATGAAGTCATCGTCTCACCAAAATAAAAAGGGTGCGTCTGACGCACCCTAACGGGACTACCTGCAATCGCAAGCAGTTTTTTTGGACGCGGTCCCCGGAGTTATTTCCAGGTGCCTTTGCCGTCCTTGGTACACTCTTCTTTCGTGACGCCGTCGACAGCCTGGCCTTTGCAGGAGTTGGTGGCGGCGGTGCCGTCGGCTTTTGCGACTTTGCCGGCGCATTCATTGCTGGTGCAAGCACCCTTGTCCTTCTTTTTGTGTTCTTTTTTGTCTTTCGCCATGGCCGGCGTACCGAGCATGAGGCCAGTGACTGCGCCAGCGACTAAGGTACCAAAAACTTTGCTTTTCATGCAATCTCCTCAAGATTTACACAACCACTTAGCAACCGGGCACCCCACCATGGCGTGCTGTTTGCTGAAGTGTATAGGGTAGCTTAGACCACAGGTTATGGAAACCAATGGCCTATGTCAAAGTGGGAGTTTAGTGTGAAGATGGCCCGATTGGTGGAGCTAGTCGATGAACCCGGCGAGTTTAATGGTGCTTAATAAAGCTCGGCCAGGCCTTTGTTCGGGGTTCCAAAGACGACCTTGCCTGATGCATTCGGCCATGTCTGCATCGATGTTATTAAGCTTAGCAGAGTCGATGAAGGGTGTAAAAGTCTCATCTTGGATTAAAGTGTGAGTCATCCCATAAACGTCCACCCGCCCATGCATATAGCTTTCAAATAAGGCATGACCAAACACCAAAACGGATGCCTCTGAAGACGGCGTTTGCAAACAGATCAGGCCCCCTTCGTCAAACATAGCCAGGCGATCTTGTTCTCGACCTCTGACCAAGGTCTCACAGGAGACGGCATGTTGGCGCTGATTGAGCGCCGCCTTAGTTTTTGGGTAGGTAGCCCAAACCAGGGCATTAAAGAAGTCATGCCAGCTTCGAAGTCGGGTTGAAACCTCGCCGTTTTGGTAGATACGCTCTTCATAGGGTAGCTGCGTTGCTTGGGCGACCTGGCGCCGGAGGCGGCCGCGCGGTTTAGGCTTGGCAGCAACAAATGCCAAAACGGAATCCGAACCATTGCGAAGATCAAAGGACTTGGCCATGGCATTGTAGTCGGATAATTCGGGCCAGTCGGTGCACTGGCTGAAATAGGTCGCGGCTTTGGTCAGTGCGGCAAACATAGGGCTGCGCATGTAGAACTTGGGGTCCCAGGACTCAGTCATGCTTGGTCTTTGCTATCTGAGTCGAAATGTCTAAGGGAAGCATGACGGCAAATGTACTGCCGGCACCCTCAGTGCTAGCCATTAAGCAAACATCTCCACCCAAAGACCTGGCGATGTTGCGGGCTAGGGTCAAACCGAGACCGGTCCCAGGTCTGACGCGAGTGCCGTTGATACTAACCTGGGAGAACGGCAGAAAAAGAGCTGCTTGAAGTGCCGCTGGAATGCCGATGCCGGTGTCCTGCACAGCAATTTCAAGCATCGGACAGTTGTGCTCTTGGCGCATACGCACGGTAACCGTAATCGCCCCCGAGTCCGTAAACTTTACGGCGTTGCCAAGGAGGTTGATGAGGACTTGACGAAATCGCAGCTGATCGCTGACCATCGTTTGCGGCAATGGATCGAGGCATTCGAGCGTAAGACTTAGGGACTTCGCTTCCGCCTGGTCACGAATGAGGTCCACAGCTTGGACTAGCTCGGTGATAGGCGAGAAGCGAAGGCAATGGGGTACTAAATGGCCCGCCTCTATCTTCGATAGATCGAGGATATTGTCGATGAGCGCGAGCAAATGACGACTATTGCGGAGAATTTTCTCGATATAGTTCTGTCTCTTTTCGGCGCTGGGATTGTCATGCGAGAGGAGTTCAGCAAATCCTAAAACGGACGTCATAGGCGTTCGGATTTCATGGCTCATGCTGGACAGAAATGCGGTCTTTGTCCGGCTTGCCTGCTCTGCCGCTTCTTTGGCGCGAATCAATGCGACCTCTTGGTCCTGGCGCTCTTTGGCCTCCTGCACAGAGGCGCGCAGGACCTGGGCCTCAGCACGTAATTTTTGGTTGTCGACTTCGAGCTCTCGCAGCCTTTGCTTGAGCTCGACGTCTACTTGAAGCCGTAGCTGAGCTAAATTGGCTTCGGCCGAAGTTAGCAAGGTTGCAAGTCGCAACCTCTCAGGACGTGAGCGATCCAGGAAAATGGCGGCTTGGGCCCATTCTTGGACCCTTCTTGGCCAAGTCTTTGGAGGTAGACAAGTCAAGCCTTTTTAGCTTCCGCTTGTGGCACGCCCCAAGATAACTCTTGCTCGACTCCGTCAAGCTCGTAAGGAGCCTCGACTTCATTTAATTTGACGATGTGCAACAAGGCAAGTCCTCGGATGACCAAGTAGCAAGGATCGATCTCAAACCAGCGTTTGGCAAAGTTAGGCGATGAACAAAAGCGATGGTGGTTGTTTTGAAACAATTCGCCCATCGTCACGAAATCAAAAAACAACGTATTTCGTGACTCGTCGCTCACGGCAAAGTTACGATAGCCGTATTTATGGCCGCACCAGTTAACGATTGCGCCATGCAGTGGTCCCATCAGAAACTGCAATGGAAGGAGCAACCATTGCCACCAGACGGTGGCAAAAATCAGATAGATCGCGACGTAAAACCCTACCCAGGCAAACACCGAGACGCGACTAAATCCGATATTGTCGATCAACGGCCATTCAGGATAGCCCCCTTCGAAGCGGTCTTCGAGTTGTTCCATGCGTTTGCAGAAACCCTCATAGCGTTTTTTCGTTGCCCACATCATCGCCATTACGTTGGGGAACTGAGTCGGTGAATGCGGATCACGACGGGTATCGCTATAGGCATGGTGCAGTCGATGGAGCAGCGCATAGGCGCGTGGGTTCAGATAGGATGCACCCTGAGACATATAGGTGAGGGCGTGAAAAAAACGCTCCCAAAATTTGTTCATCGTGAACATCCGGTGCGCGCCGTAGCGATGCAGGAAGAACGTTTGGCAGAAGATGGACAGGATATAGTGAGCGATGAAAAACCAAACGATAAACATAGGATGCTCCTAGTGAGTGCGCGAGGCTCCGGCCGATGTCAGGGCTGAGCATCGCGAGTATAGTCTCTGCATCGGACTTTTGACGGCATTTCTATGTAAAAGGATCGTCAAACCTAGGTAAAAGGCTTGGTCACGATCAATAGGCAAAATCCTTTAAAATTAGGGTTTTAAGGTTTTACATGGTTGTTACAAAAGGCGTACCCCTCGGTTACAGCAAGTTGCCGAAGAGGCAGGTAGGCTGTTGGCTCAGGCAGTCGTATCATCATTGGAGGTTCCTTATGCAAGCACCGGCAAATATAACAGCAGATTCTGGTGCGGTCGCGGGCTCGCTCAAACTGGATAAATTCATCACCGGTTGGTTCGTCGCTTTGCATTTGATTGCAATCATTGCGCCCTTCTACTTTTTCTCATGGGGCGCTGTATTTACAGCCATCGGTTTGTACTACCTAACTGGCATGATCGGCATCACGCTTGGTTACCATCGCCTGTTGACGCATCGCAGTTTCAAAGCGCCGCGCTGGGTTGAGCGTGTTCTCGCGACCTGTGGTGTGTTGGCCTTGCAGCGCAGTCCATTGGAATGGGTCGCCGATCACCGGATGCACCACGCCTTCGTCGATACCCCCAAGGACCCGCACAACGCCAGGCAGGGCTTTTGGTGGTCGCATATTTCGTGGATGTGCTACTACAATCCCGAGTTGCGCGACATCGTCAAATTACGCAAATTCGCTAGAGATATCGCCTCAGACTCCTATATGAACTGGTTGACCGGCGAGATGCCGCAAATCATGATCCAGGTTGTCTTGGGGCTGATACTGCTCGCCGTGGGTGGATGGGATTATGTCATCTGGGGTGTGTTCGTGCGGGCCTGCTTTACCTACCACGTCACCTGGTTTGTTAACAGTGCGACCCACAAATTCGGTTACAGAAATTACGATACCCCCGACCTATCCACCAATTGCTGGTGGGTTGGTATCCTGGCCTTCGGCGAGGGCTGGCACAATAATCACCATGCCTTTCCGGATGTTTGCCCGGCGGGTCGTAAATGGTGGGAGTTTGATCTGACGTGGCAGGTCATTAAGCTGATGCGTCTGATGGGCTTGGCTTATGACATCAAAATGCCAACGACCGAAGCATTCGTGCCTACTGCGCCCACTCTGCCAGGCATCACTGCCGAACCTGCCGGTCTCTAGAAAGCGTCGGCCGGAGCTGCGGGCTGATAGCAGCATGGACGCTCCGCTCTAGCTTTGGGTCCTCCGGATCCAGCGACAGGCAAAAAAAAGCCGCTCCTTTTGACAGGAGCGGCTCTTGTATTCAGCGGATGCTGATTACTTCGCAGGAGCGGCTTCAGCAGGAGCGGCAGCTGCAGGAGCAGGAGCGGCTTCAGCAGGAGCAGGAGTTGCTGCTGCAGGAGCTGCTGCTGCAGGCATAGCAGACCAGGTGCCTTTTTTCTTCGTGCAGGCTTTTTCGTCTTTCACGTGGACTTTTTTGCCGCTGACTTCGCAGTTTGGCTCTTTCGCGGCTTTAGCGACAGCGACGGAAGCCAGGGCGGAAAAGGAAGCGGCGACGAGGATGTTACGTAGTTGCATAGTAGACTCCTTGGACTTGTTGTTTTGCCGCCAAGCTAGACCGATTGGCGACCTTGCTTTGACTAATGCACGTTTGCTGCCAACTTGCTTCAGTGAGCTGCTTGATCGCAACCCATTGAAATTACATATATTCACTGCTGCGACTGGAGCTGCCCGCGTCGCAAAAATAGGAATTTTCCCAGGCTGATTCCTAGAAATAGGAATTTTTGGGAAATACTAAGCGGACCTCGGCACCCGGCACGACTCCTCGGCCAGCCTGTGCCGGCCGCGGCATGATGCTAATGTGGCCGCGGTGGGCGTCGATGATCTTCTTGACCGTACTGAGGCCAAGGCCTGATCCTTTGTCTTTGGTTGAGTAAAATAGGTCGAAGAGGCGGCCTGCCGGGGCACTTGTCGGTAGTCCCATACCGTCATCGCGAATCGCGATGACTGTTTCATCATCATTCTGGGTGACGTCGACCTCAAGTTGACCCCCGTGACTGACGGCTTCGACAGCATTTTGCAGCAGGTTGACCAAGCACTGCTTGACGCGGTCAGCATCGATGCGCGCCGTCACAGGACCCTCAGGCATGCGTACGATGCAGGTCACGCCTTTTTGTTCAAACACTCCATGGTAGAGCTCCAGAGTTGAGCCGATCAAAGCCCGCAGGTCGGTGTCGCGCCGCTCTAGGTTGAGCGGACGGGCATAATCTAAAATGTCCGATACCAAGCGGTCGAGCCGGTGGATTTCGCCACGTAGGTCTCGGGTGACCGTGGCCCTTGCTTCGCTTGGTCCTTTGGATAGTTCGAGGCGCGCAAGGAGTAGTGACATGGCGTTCAGTGGATTGCGGATTTCGTGGGCAAGCGTCGATGCTAAGGTGCCAATGGCAGCCAGCCGCTCGTTCTCTAGGCGTTTGCGTTCACTGGCTTCCAGTTTTTCCATCATCTGTTCTTGAAAAGCGGCTACCTTGGCTCGCATATGGTCGAACTCCGCGGCGAGAAAGGCCAGCTCATCGATGCCCTGGGGGATCACGAACGGTTGATGGAAATCACCCTCGGCTAAGTGCTGTGCACCCTGGACCACCGTCATCAAGGGGCGAGTGATGGACCTGGTAAGCAAATAGGTCAGGAGCATCAGCACTGCAACCAGCAAGATGAAGACCAGCAGCAGGGCCTTGGCGGCGGAGGCGATCGGACGATTGATTTCAGCGAGGTCGCGTTCAACGACGACATACCAACGTCGTTTTGGAATGCGGACCACCGTGCCGAGCACCTCTTGCCCCTCGAAATTGCGGTATTGGTCGACCCAGAATTCCTGTTTTAGATGGTTGATCAGAGCCGTGGCGATGAGGTGGCTCTCTAGCGGCCTGTCGATTCCGTCCTTACCGGGTGTGATGAATCGCAATGCCGAGTCGATCAAAAAGGCATCGGTGTTCGGCGTGATCCCGAGCTGTTGATCCATGGTGTCGTAAATCGACAGCATATTAACCTGACCGACCAGCACGCCCTTGGTTACGGTACCGTTGGTGATCGGGGTTGAAACCAGCTGGATTTTGCCATCATCCGAAGTGAAGACGTCGGAGAAGTTGAAGTTGCGGAGCCCAGACACAAAGTACGGTTGCTGTTTGCTATTGCGTTCATACCAGGACGGGTCGGTCGCCCCAATGCAGACGCCAAACCGATTGTATACGGCGAGATCTTCGAACAGCGGCATCATCGTCAGGCGGTTTTGCAGAAACTCCTCGATGGCGGCGCGGTTTGGCTCGGGCTTTTTTAGCTCTTGAACAAGAAAGCCGTGGTTTTCTAAGGAGGTTAAACCCTCTTCGATGCGGCTGAGTTGGTGTTCTACCTGGCGCGATAGCACCACGGAGAGGATGCGCAGCTCATTGCTGGCGTTGTTTCTCGTGCTTTTGTCGGCAAACTGTAGGCCGACTAGGCTGAAAATCAAGGCCATCGACACGAGTAGGACGGCGAACGGCGTGAAAATGCGCCAGCCAATGCGGCGCAGCGGGCGTGGCCACCTCACTTAACGTCGTCCGTTCGTTTACTGACGATCTCGAGCTCTTCAAGCTTGCGGTAGAGGCTCGATAGACTCATGCCTAGGGCCTTCGCTGCTTCCTTTTTGTCGCCATCAACGGTCGTCAGCAGGTTGAGAATGTGGTCGCGCGAGAATTGACGTACGGCTTCATCCAACTTGACGGGAATCGACGTTGACGGAGCCGCGCTCAGCAAGGGCATTTGATGGAGCGATGCGGGTAGATCCTCGACGTCGATGCGATCAGGGCTTTTGCTTAGGATAATGGCCCGCTCAATGATGTTCTCCAACTCGCGCACGTTGCCTGGCCAGGAATACCTTACCAGGGTGCGACAGGCTTCATTGGATAAGGGGCGCATTGGTTTGCCCAGTTCCTTCGTGTACTTTTCGATGAAGTGCCTGGCGAGCATTGCGATATCGTCGGGTCTTTCGCGCAGTGGCGGCATCTTTAGCTCAACCACATTGAGGCGATAAAAAAGGTCTTGGCGAAACGTATTTTGGGCGATGTCAGCGGCGAGATCACGATTGGTCGCAGCGACGACTCGCAGGTTGACCTTAATGGGCTTGGTGTCGCCAACTGGGGTGATCTCACGTTCTTGCAAAGCGCGCAGTAGCTTGACCTGGAGGTTTTTGGGCATATCGCCGATTTCGTCGAGAAATAGCGTGCCCTCGTTGGCGACGGCAAAAAGGCCGGCTTTATCGGCAATGGCGCCGGTAAAAGCGCCCTTTTTGTGGCCAAACAGCTCGCTTTCGAGCAAGTTTTCTGGCAGCGCGCCACAGTTAATTGCGACAAATTTGTTCGCTGCCTGGGCGCTCATGCGATGAATGGTTCTAGCGACCACCTCTTTGCCGGTACCGCTTTCGCCTGTAATCAAGACGGTGCCACGCGTTGCGGCAACCTGCTCAATCACTTTATGGATATCCAACATGGCTTGTGAATGTCCAAGGAGGGTGCCCCTATCAACGTTGCGGTTCATCTCGCTACGTAAGAAGTTAACCTCCAGTTGTAAGTCGCGCCGATCGCGGATGATCGCTAAGCGGGCCAGCAGCGAGTCGACGTTGAGTGGCTTGAGCAGGTAATCGAGCACCCCCATGCGCATGGCTTCAATCACCCCTTGGACGTCGGCATACGCGGTCATGATCAAGGACACCGACTCGGGGCAAAGCTCGCGGGCGTTGCGGGCGATGTCTAGGCCGGTGCCGCCAGGCATGCGAAAGTCGGTCAGGACGATGTCGCAGCTGGCATCGCGTAAAATCTGCGTTGCTGCGGGTACGTCTCCGGCCGTGAGGACCTGGTAGCCCTCGTCCGTAAGGATCGAGGCCAGGGTTTCCCGCTGCACCTTTTCGTCATCGACCACCAGGACTGTCATCGCGCGCATGGAACCCTCTACGTAGGAGCCGATTATATGAGTTATGCTTGAAAAACCAAGGTCTAATGCGCTGGTGGGCAGCTAAATCGGGCGCCTTCAATTCATCCAGATGACAGCTGTTGCAACTCTGCGCCAGGTTGCTAAACTTGATCAATATCAAGGCAGGTGTCTGGACTTTGGTCAAAATGAGTTGCGTATGCGGTCATAAAGCATCGTATTTTCGTGTTGTTAAGCTTTGGCAATAGACATGCAGGCATGCACGAAGGTTTGGTTGGGTAGATCAAGGTAAGGATAGGCTTGGTTGCCGCCGTCATAGCGTGAGAACTTTATGCAAGCAGACTCTTTAAGACCAAGGCGGTTGCGTCAACTTGCCCTAGCTTTACCGGTACCACTCTTGGTGGTTGGTGCCGATCTCATGCTGCGCTATTCAGACCTAGCAAAACTTCCCCTCGATTTTAAAGCCTACTACCTTTGTAGCATCATTTTCATCACGTTTGGCTGGTATGCATTCCTCGGCTTTGCTCGGGCTTGTCTTGGTAAGAGCCAGGTTCTCGGGCTGGCTTTAGTCTGTTCGGCTGCCTTTTTTTACCTTGCAACCATTTTCGGTGCGTTTGGCTTCCTCGACCACTTTAGTGTGTTGCCGAATGTGTTTACCTTTGATTACCTGCTCGACGAACCCGCTGATTGTTGGATCTACGTAAAAGATGCCTTGCGACCAGCTTATCTAGCGATATTAATTGCGGCAGCAGCAGGGCTAGCGTCCTATTTGTTCCATGCGGCCAGGCAGGGGGCGGTAGCTGCCGGGCGACGTGATTTGTGGCTGAGCTCGATTTGTGGCGCGATCCTTTGCCTCGGTTTTCATAATAACGTCCGTATGGGTCCCAATGCTTTTACCCCGGATGTCGATTCAGTCTTCTCACTCTCCAAGGCGATTGAAAACAAGATCCGCGGTGGTGAGCAGATGCAGGTGGTCAGTTCTGGAGCCCGGGTTAACGTCAACGCCGAGCTAGGTCCACTGCCACATCATGTGCTGCTGATTTTGAACGAAAGCCTTCGCGCTAAAAGTCAGTCGACTTATGGATATTTTCGCGATACCACGCCTCGGCTCAGGCAGTTCTTTGCGGATCATCCGAAGCAGATCATCCGCTTCGATCATGCCTACGCCAATGCCACCCGGACGATGCTCGCATTTCCAAGCTTTTTTACCGGAATTGTCCCGTCGCAAAGCGGTGCCCTATTGCATCGTGAGCCATTGGTGTTCGACTACGGACGGGCCTTTGATCTCGCCGACACCTTTCTGATATCGACTCAGTCCATGCACTGGGGCAACTTTGACCGGTTTTTAGATACAAGTAGCCTGGATTTTAATTGGTACATGGAGTTGAGCGGTCAAACGCAACAAAACAATGATCGGTTTGAGTCTCTGGACGATAAAAACATTCCCGAAGCATTTGCCGATTTCCTCAAGCATCGCGACCAAAAGAAGAAGTTCTTTGGCGTAGTTCAGTTTACCAACACCCATGCGCCGTACTTTTTTGATAACGAGAGTGACCTGTGGCGCGACTCCAGATTGACCAACGCTTATGATAATTCGATTCATTACAATGACCGACAGATGAATCTGATCTTAGCTAAGCTTGAGCAGCAGGGTCTGCTAGATGACACGCTGATCATCTCGACCTCAGATCACGGCGAGGCTTTTGGTGAACATGGTTATTACGGTCACTTAAATACTTTTTATGATGAGGAGGCCCGGGTTCCGTTTTGGATCCACCTGCCCAAAGCTCTGGCGAAGAATGATGCTATTGTGCACCAACTTCGGCTTAATGCGCGCCAGTCCGTCTCCAATGCAGATCTGATACCGACCCTTATGTCGCTACTTACCAGGCCGCACTTTAACGCGGTCAGCGGTTATATGGATCACTTGACCGGAGCGCCGCTCGACCAGGTACTACCTGAGGGGCGGGCGATCTACATGCAAAACTACAATGACATCGACGAAAAGACGCTATTTGTCGGCCTCGGTCTGGTCATGGGGCGATACAAGTACTTACTCAAGTTCAATCAAGGACTTGGTGAGGAAGAATTATACGACCTGTGGACCGATCCTCGCGAAGCGCACAATCTTTGGCCCACCGCATCGATTGAGCTCAAGCAGTCCATTCAGCAACGCGTGCGCCAACAAAAGAATAGTAAGGATTTGTATACGAAAGCGTTTCCGCTTCGCGCCGGACACACCTAAGCGGGCCTGCTAGTTGTGGCTGAATTCTTCAAAATAGCGTGGCTTGCCGCCGATCCCAAGGGAGGCGTAGAAACCCTCTTGGTCGTAACCCAGCTGTACGAGCATGCCGCGCAGCTGCTGCAAGATAGACTCCTCACCGATGGCTAAGGTGTACGGCGGTGGTGGGGCGAGAAATCCCGTGACCGCGGTCGCTGGCTCGGTGTCACCTGGGATGGTGATGAAGCTCAGCTCACCGATATCGTCGCGCGATGGGGAACCATCGCGCAGGATACCGCGGACCGTCCAGACCTCGGCCTCGCTAGAGAAGACTAGACGAAAGCCCAAGGCGATGCCCACGACCTCCTGATTTGGGCCGTCTTCCTTGGGGCCTCGGTCGCTGCCGATCGCGCGCAGATTTACGACTCGTCCCCGGGGGTTTACTTTCCGATCCATTGCCATCCTGCCTTCGCTGCCTTCGCTCCAAGGCCTTGTGCCTGGGAGCTGAGAGAGCGCCACCCTACCACGCAGCCCGCAGCTCGCAAGCCTAATCAGCGCCTATTGTGGTGGCAACACCACCGATGGTGGCCCATTCCTGTTTGGTCCAGCCGTAATCCACGGTAATTTCTCGGCCGGGCTGGATGGCTTTGATGGCTGCAATGCGGATGTGGCTGCGCTCAACGAAGAACTCAGCGTTTGGCTTGCGGTCATGATTGAACAGTGAGGCAAAGCCAAGGGCTATGACGTAGCGTTGGCCACGGTCGGTCTTGAAGATGTAGTGCGCTAAAAAGGTGGTGAGAAACTCGTCGCTCTCTTCGCGAGGGATAAGCAGGGCCGGTGCAATTTCAATGGTTTCGCCCTTGCGAATCGGCAGCGTCGCAAAGACGCCCCGCCCCTTACTGCCAGCTGGCTGGACGGCAACTTTACGCGGACCACTAAATGATCTTGGCGCGCGCATGGTTGCCGTCCTCCTCCAATGCTTCTTGGCTGATATCAGTATCCAGGATTATTGCGTGAACGCTCACCATGGCCTTGCGAACGCTCGCCGTAGCCGCCACGTGGCCGCTCTTGCTGCTGGCGTGGCCTTTCCGGCTCTGGACTAGGCGCGGCGCTGGCGCCGCCTTTTCTACCCTGGGTTTCATTGCTGATGTGGAGCAGGCGCAAGGCGGCCAGTGCCACCTGGAAGATGTCGTTATCGTTGGCCAAGGATTCAACCAGCGGCCGGTAGCGGTCGAGGTCGGTGGCGCTGAGTGACTCTTGGACGTCCTGTTTGGTCTGCTCAAGCTTGCGTGCGGCGACATCGGCGTAGGACGGTAGCTTGCTGATGTTGATTTTTTGTTTGGTAATCCGCTCGATATTACTGAGCAGGCGGTGTTCCCGTGGCTGGGCCAGCGTTAGGGCTACGCCTTCGCGTCCGGCTCTGCCGACCCGGCCGATGCGATGGACATAGGCTTCCGGTGCCGACGGGACATCAAAGTTGATGACGTGGGATAAGTGATCGATATCTAAGCCCCTGGCCGCGACATCGGTGGCTACCACCAGGTCGGCTTGGCCGGCCTTGAGACGCTTGATCACACGCTCGCGCTGCGACTGATTCATCCCTCCGTGAAGGGATTCGGCGCGGTAGCTGTGGGCGCGCAGGACTTCGGTCAACTCATCGACCTCAGTACGGGTGCGACAGAAGATGATGGCAGAGGTTGGATCTTCCAGGTCGAGGAGACGACCTAGGGCCTCTAATTTGTGTGCCCTAGGGACGATATAGGCGGTCTGGCGGACGCGGGGCGAAGCGCCGGCGGCGACCTTTTCGCGTTCGATATTGATGCGGACAGGGTCGTTTAAGTGGCGTTTGGCGATGGCGGCAATGCGCGGCGCCATGGTCGCAGAGAACAGCATGACTTGCCGCTCGGACGGTGTCGCCTTGAGGATTTCCTCGATGTCTTCAAGGAAGCCTAAGTCTAGCATTTCATCGGCTTCGTCGAGGACGACCGTGGTGATGCCGGTCAGCTTCATCGTCCCGCGGCGCAAGTGGTCGAGGGCGCGACCAGGGGTGGCCACGACGACATCGACGCCCCTTTGCAAGGAGCGGATTTGCGGCTCATATGCCTGACCGCCATAGATCGGCAGGACTCGGATATTTAGTTCGCGGCCGTAGCGGTGGACTGCCTCAGCAACCTGCATGGCCAGTTCCCTGGTCGGTAGCAAGATCAGGGCGCGAGGCAGGATTTTTTGTACCTTCGATTCCGCCAGGCGTTGGATCAAAGGGAGCGCGAAGGCGGCAGTTTTACCAGTGCCGGTGGCGGCTTGGCCGACAAGGTCGCGTCCCGACAAGAGGATCGGAATCGCTTCTTTTTGAATCGGCGTCGGCTCCTCGTAGCCTAAGCTGGTAAGCACTTCAAGGAGGCGTTTATCCAAGCCGAGGGCGGCGAATCCGAGGTTGTTGCTGAGAGGTGGGCTCTTGTCGGTCATAGGGCGGGGCCTTCCGGGAAATGAGTGAGGATCGAGGTGCCGGGCGCTTTTAACTTTTATCATCGCCAAGCGCCATAATTAAAGTGTATAAGTCGCATTTTATTGTCGTTTAGACCGAACTAATGTCTTTGGGTGTGTCAATGCGCGGACTGCAACTCATAAAAAAGTATCAATGGGACCTTGCCACCCTCGCCGCCTTGGCCGCCGTCGCGGCACTTTTGGGAGTGTTTGCGCATGGTTTACTAAAGCCTTACAGCGCCCAGATCGCCATGGCCGCTCCACTCATTTTTACGATCGCCGTCCTAAGCCTATTGACGGTTGTCTGCACATCGCCCCGTAGCAAGTGGGGCAAAAGGCTGATGCGCCTGCTTGTTGATCTCGCCGTGATGGGCCTGCTAGTTCCCATGGCCTTTTTAAAGATAGAGACCTTGGTGGCGCCGATTGCATGGTACCGCGGCGCCAAGGTGGACCAGGTCGTGGCATGGATTGCCTCCGATCAAGACCAAGCTAGGTTGATGGCCTGGTCGCGTCTAGTGACGATGCCGCGGGCGGACAAGGAGGCAGTCGCAAGGTCCTTGGCGCCTTTGCTGGTCGGCACCGATGCGGGCGCTAGGCACTCTGCGGAGCTCACGCTGAATGTGCCGTTGCGGCAGTTTTCGTTAACCGCTTTGACTGTCTTGACCGCTGATCTCAAAGATTATTTGGTCGCTCGCGCCGAGACCAAGGCGGCGCCGAGTGAGGCTCGTTTGGCGGGTGAGTTTGCCGCTGACTTTGTCGGTAAGAACGTCGGATCTATTCACAAAGCCTTGGACCGTGACAAGCGGGCGCTACTTCCTGTCGGTGGCTTAGAGGCCCTATTTCTTGCTCTAGCGACCGAACCGACGATTGGTCCGATTTACCTGCGCGAGCTGGCTTTGCATGGCGACGCGACGGAGCAGCCCTTGGCCGAGTCGGTGATCCAAATGGCCGCGATACGAGTGTCCCATTAGCGACTGACACTGTCATCAACCCCCCAAACAACCAGAGGTGGAATCAGTGAAAAATCCGTTACTGTTTAGCGTTGTGGCACTGTGTCTTGGTCTTTTGCCGACCGTGGGCAAAGCCAGTCCTTGCAATCAATCGGGCTATCTGGTTGGAGCGGCGACCGATGATATTACCGGTCCGATCGTTGGTGTCGGGATGATGGGATACGCTGATCTCGGACAGTTCGACGAAGGCCTGCACATGCGCCTTAGGGCGCGCTCTATGGTGGTCAGCGATGCTTGCGGTCAAGCGACGGTGGCTCTGGTCATTGACGATATATCGATGACTTTCTATAGCGTTAAGCAGGCCGTCGTCGATCGTTTGGACCGGCAGCTACCTGGCGTCTTTAATCATGGCAATGTCCTACTCAGCGCGACCCATACCCATGCCGGGCCAGGGGGTTACGCGCATCGATTACTCTATAATATTACTACTGGTGGATATAGCCCCGAGACCTTTAACGCCATCGTCGATGGCACCGTGCGGTCGATCGTCCGTGCCTATAAACAGCGTCAAGCGGCACAGCTCTCAGTCGTGCAAGGTGAGCTAGGCGGCGTGCAGTTCAATCGCTCGCCTGAGGCCTATCTCAACAACCCGCTTGAGGAGCGCCAGCGCTACGCGACCGACACCGATCGCGGCATGCTGCTGCTCAAGGCGCAAACCCCTGAGGGTGTGCCGATCGCTGCCTTTAACTGGTTTGCGGTTCACGGAGTGTCGTTACCACTGACGAATAAGCTGGTCAGTGGCGATAACAAGGGGCTCGCAGCCTACCTATTTGAACGCCGTATGGGTTCTAGCTATGTTGATACAAGTAGCCCGCAGTTTGTCGCGGGATTTGAGCAGGCGAACGCCGGCGATATCAGTCCCTATGATCCAGATGACAAGGCCGCGGCAAGTAGCGACGGATTTGCGCGCAATCAGGAATCCGCCGAGGCGCAGTTTGGCAAGGCTTGGGACCTGTTTCAACGTACCGACGGCCTGGTGCTGAGCGGCCCAGTGGCGGCAGTCCACCGCTTTGAGGACTTGGCCAATAAGCCGGTCTCAGAACGTTTTGCTGGGTTTGTCGGTGGCCGTACCTGCAATGGGGTGCTCGGTGTTAGCTTTGCCGCAGGTACTAAAAACGGCAAGCCGTTTCCCATCTTTCCGGATCATGCGATCTACGGCAAGAACTGGCTCCCGATCACCTTGATGGCCGCAGAGCAGGATTGTCATAAGCAAAAGGTGTTGCTGCTGCCGACAGGTTTTGTCCGTCCGACGTCTTGGACTGCCAACACGGCGCCATTTCAAATCGTGCGCATTGGCGAACTCGCGGTGATTGCAACGCCGTTTGAAATCACCACCATGGCTGGTCGCCGGTTGAAGCAGCAAGTGCTGCAAACCTTGGCCAATTCAGGGGTGAAATTCGTGGCTCTTAGCGGCCTGGCCAATGAGTATCTGCACTACGTGACCACAGCGGAGGAGTATGCCGTTCAATCCTACGAGGGTGGCGCGACCTTGTTTGGGCCCTTGTCTTTGGCTGCTTATACCGAAATCTTTGATCAAATGGCCGTGGATCTTGGGACGGGGCGGCAGCGTTCTGGCGCTGTAGCGCCTCCGGACTTGAGTGCCGAGCAGGTGGTTTTGCCGCACCAGGTCTTGTTTGACCTGCCGCCGTTAGGCAGCAACTATGGTGACGTCAAGGTCGATGCTTTGTCAGTCTATCATCGTGGCGATGCGGCTAAAGTCGACTTTTGGGGAGCCCATCCTAACAACAGCCTTGCCCCAAATAAATCGTTTCTGACCGTTGAGCAGTGGCTGAACGAACGCTGGGAAGTTAAGCTTTATGACTGGGACCCGGAGACGACCTTCCACTGGCAGCGCGTCGGTTTAGCCGGGTCTTTGATCTCGGTCGTGTGGCATCTGGCGCCGGATACAGAGTTTGGTACCTACAGGATTTGCCATAGTGGGATCGCAAAGACGCCATTGACCGGAGAGGCCAGTCCCTATCATGGTTGTTCGAGGCAGTTCAAAGTTGGGGTTTGATTATGTTGAGTCGCCTGTCCTTGATTGCGCTGCTAGCCCTCGCCGGTTGCGGTGAGTCGCCGAGTCGAACCTCAGCGACTGCCCAGATCCAGAGTGCCGAAAGCAGCGCGCAGCGGGCCCTAGCGGAGCGCTTTGCTCCTGTTGTGGTGCTGCACCCTGAGGAACGGTATTTCCCGATGTCTTTGGACGACTACTTCGTCCACCTGAACGAGGTTAAGGATGAAGCGTTCTTTACCTCCGGCCAGCCTGCGTTTGACCGTGGCGAGGCGCAGGCTACTGTGGTTCAAGTAAGTCCAGACCTGCGCGACCTGCAGTATTGGTTCTTTTATCCAAAGAACGGCTGCCAGGGCATGCAGATGGACTACCGTCCATGGACGTGGTGGCAAGATGCCTCGGCCCAGCATAAAACCATCGAACTGTGCGACGTGGCGATCCATGAAGGCGACTGGGAGCATGTGACGATCGAGTTGACGCCGGACTTGGCTACCGTAAACAAGGTTTATTTGTCGGAGCACAGCGGTGGCGTATGGCAAGATGCGGCGACCTTGGAGTTCGAGGCGGATCGAGTGGTGGTCTACGCTGCGCTCAACAGCCATGCGAATTATGCCTCGGCTGAAGGCTTTCATACCGTGACGACGGTTGCAAGGCCGGAGCTGGCGGCCCTCACGTGGATCGATGCGGTACGCATCGGCGATATTGTCACCGCCGCTACGAGCGCTGGTGGTGCAGGAACAAGATCTGCGAAGAGGTGGGATACAGCCCGCAACCTCATCGTTTGGAACGAAGCTAAGCCGTCTCAGTATCGTGATTATCTTGGTCCTTGGGGGCGCGCCGTAGATGGCAAGCAGGTGCTACCGATCAGTGAGCTTCCGGACTATTTATCGACGATCGTGCAAGTGCTTGGAAAGCTGGCCTTTAACCTGGTCCCGGAATTGCGCGACCGGGGTCAGGGTGTGTCTCCGCCTAGCCCTTGGGGGCGAACCAGTTGGCAGCAGTTTGACCGCATCACCATCAAGGATGAACACCGATGAACCGCAACTTAGCCTTGGAATTTGTGCGCGTAACCGAAGCCGCAGCGCTGTCCGCCGGTCGCTGGACCGGGCGTGGCGAGAAGAACCCCGCCGACCAGGCCGCCGTAACGGCGATGCGCAGCGCGTTTGAGTCGATTGAATTCGATGGCTTGGTGGTGATCGGCGAGGGTGAGATGGATGAAGCGCCGATGCTCTATATTGGAGAGCGAGTCGGCAAAGGCACTGGTCCGCGCATCGATATCGCCTGTGACCCGCTAGAGGGTACCACCATCACCGCCAAGGGGGGGAGCGAAGCCATTGCGGTGATCGCGGCCGCCGAAGCCGGCGGCTTTTTGCATGCGCCAGATATGTATATGAATAAGATCGCCGTCGGCCGCGTGGCCGCGGGCTCCATCGATATTACCAAGAGCGTGACGTGGAACCTCAGCGAGGTTGCTAGGGCTTCTGGCAAGATGGTCCAGGATATGATGGTGATCATACTGGACCGGCCCCGCCATAAAGAATTGATCGCTGAGGTTCGCGCTGCTGGTGCTCGTATTCGGTTGATTGGCGATGGTGACGTTTCAGCGGCGGTGGCTACGGCGCAGGAGGATACTGGAGTCGATATCCTCCTGGGGTCTGGCGGAGCCCCAGAGGGCGTCATCGCTGCGGCCGCGCTGCGGTGTTTGGGCGGTGATATGCAGGCGCAGCTCGTCTTTAGCGATGATGCCGAGCGCAGCCGCGCCCGAACCATGGGCATCGATGATTTTGATCGGGTGTATAAATTGCATGACCTGGCCCATGGCAACGTCATGTTTATTGCAACCGGTGTGACCGAGGGGAGCTTTTTAGAGGGTGTTCGCTATACGGGTCGTGGTGCCATGACGCATTCCATCGTCATGCGCTCGGAGACTGGTACGGTGCGTGATATCCGGACTAAGCATCATTTTGATCAGAAGCCAAGATACGGCTGGTAAGGGCTACTCAGTCACCGTGGATGCTTTGGACAATCTCGCTAATTGGACTAAATTTCGGCCAAAACTCTGCCAGGGTTGCACGGCAGGGTGCTGCCGGCTGCCGGTTGAGGCCAATGCATTTGACATGGTTCGCCTTGGTTTGCTGCACGAAGACGAGGCCTGCGGCGGTCTAAAAAAGGCCGCGAAGCACCTTTTGAGCACCGGCAAAATCCGCCAGTTCCGTGCCAGCACCGGTCTCTTTACCTTAATGCAAACCATGGCCGGAGATTGTACGTATCTTGGGCCTGATCGCCGTTGCACCGTCTATGAAAACAGGCCTGGAGTCTGCCGGCGCTTCCCGGAAGTGGGGCCGCGCCCCGGCTATTGTCCGGCACGGAAAATAGAGCGCTAATTTCTGGTGATATCGTGGTTATAATCACCTGGCGTAATGAAATTACCAGGGGAGGCAAGCTATGAGCACCAAGAAGACCATGACCTACCGCAACCTAGGCCGCTGCGGGACCAAGGTGAGCCTTTACAGCCTCGGTGGTTGGACGACCTTTGGTGGCAGTGTGACCGATGAGTCCATGGTCAAAACCATTATCTATGCGGCTTTTGAGGCCGGCATCAACTTTTTTGATATCGCCGACATCTATGCCAAAGGTGAGTCCGAGAGGTTCATGGGCAAGGTGCTGCGCGAATTCCCTCGGCATGAACTAGTCATCAGCAGCAAGGTGTTTTGGCCGATGAGTGACGACATCAATGATGCCGGGCTATCGCGCAAGCACATCATGGAATCGGTGGAAAAGACGCTAAAACGCATCGGAACCGACTACCTCGATCTGTACTTTTGCCATCGCTTTGATGTGAATACCCCGGTTGAAGAGACAGCCAGGGCGATGGATGACCTGGTGCACCAAGGTAAGGTCATCTACTGGGGGACCAGTGAGTGGACTGGTGCGCAGCTAAGGCTTGCCCACGCTGTGTGTGATAGCCGCAATCTTTATGCGCCTCAGGTTGAGCAGCCGCAGTATAGTTTGCTTGCTCGTAGCAAGTTTGAACAAGATGTCGTTCCCGCGACCGATGAATTGGGCATGGGCACGGTGGTCTGGAGTCCCTTGGCCTCGGGTTTACTTACCGGCAAGTATGACCAAGGTATTCCGGCACATTCTCGGTTGGCGCAGATCGACTGGCTCAAGGATAGCCTCTACACCGAGGATCGTTTGGCAAAGGTGATTGCTTTTGGTAAGCGTGCGGCGACCCTTGGCGTGTCACGGACCCAGCTGGCCTTGGCGTGGGCGGCGAGCAATCCAGCCGTGTCCAGTGTGATCCTCGGCGCAACTCGCATCGAGCAACTACAAGAAAATTTGGGCGCGCTGCGGGTCGGTCTGACGCCAGACTTGAAGGCTGAGCTGCAGGCGCTATTTCCGATCTGATAGGACAGGTCCCAGTGGTTCGGTTGTAGCGCCGCACCGCATTGAAATGACCGTCAATTCTGTGTGGGACAAATGCACATCGGATGTCCGTTCGTTGTCGGCGCGGAGCTCAGCCTGTTGCTTTTGGGTCTTTAAGTCCCACCTGCTGATTGACTGCCGGCGCCGCTACCGGCGGCATTGATCGCGCTAGTTCCAGAAGTATTGCCCGCGTCGGTTCCAGATGTGTTGCCTGCACCGGTTCCAGACGTATTGCTTGAATCAGTTCCGGAGGCATTGTCTGCGCCGGTACCAGACATATTGCCTGTACCAGTTCCAGATCCGTTGCCCGCGGCGGTGCCACCAGAGTTACCGGTGTCGGGTCCCTTGACTTTGGTACCAGCCGTTCCGCTGCTGTTTGCAGTGCCTTTGCCATTGGCCACGGGAACGGACGGACTAACGGACGCTGGAGCCGCAGGAGATACGGGCCAGGCAGAAAGCCAGTCGTGTAGTAACTGATAGCCAAGAGGGTCCTGATAGAGCGACACAGGCGGCATACGGTAAAGAGGATCAGTATATTTCTGCCAGATGATCGAGCTTTTGAGTTCGCCGGGAACGACCCGCTGAAAAGCGAGTAAGGCCGATGGATAGTCCGTTGTGAGGCCGGTAGCCAGAGTGAAATCGAGGAAGTTCGCCATACCTTTTGGATTGTGGCATGTCGAGCAATTTAGATCCATGTAGGCTCGCGCACGCATGCTGGTGGACAGCGTGCTATCTTCCGGGTCCGGCCGCGACGGAGCAGCATTTATCGAGTCCGTTACGCCGGGCGCGAAGAGCCTCGCGATGAGGCCGGGCGCTGCTGCGAGGCTTTGCATCGGCGTTGTGTTGGAGTCAGGCGGCGCCCCGTTTAGCTGATCTGGCTGAAATCCTAGGACCGGAGAGCCGGTCGTGGCGTGGCAATATTGGCATTCAGCGGGTGACGGTAGGCGATAGCCCTTGTTGCTAGGAGCTGCGGCCGTGGTGATGGTGGGGGCGTCGACGCGGGTGGCGTCACCGCTGGCGCCCCACTGATAAGTGGCCATTTTCCACGAATCATCGGTGGAGTGGACGATCACCCGGGTTTCAATTGGCGTGCTGCCATCGGTAAAGTGTTTGATGAGTATCGTGCCTTTTGGAAACACTAGATTGTTTGAGCTGCGCTCGTGCGAAATCGTTGATCCCGTCGGTACATAAATAAATCTTGTTTTACCAAGGCCATCGGACCACAACGAGACCTTGACGTTGTATGGCACCAGCGAGCTAATCGGCTGGGTGGCATTAGGGCCTGTAAACAATCCCAGGGCATGGAAACTCGTGGGCAAGGTTGCTTCGGTCGAGATAGCGGCGGCAACCGCGTCATCGCTCGCGGACGGAGGCGTCACCACCGCAGGAGGGGCGATGATTGCTGCAGCGGATCCCGGTTTGTGGTGCAGCTTATAAGACTGCTGACAGGCACTGTTGAGCAGCAACAGGGTCGCCCCTGCCGCGGCAACGGAAAATGTCGTCAAGAACGGTTTGCAAATGCGCACAGCCGGCTCAAGCATCACATCGGTCCCCTCAGTTAGGGCCATGCGGCCAGAATAAATTTGGCCGTGGCTCGCTCCTCACCTATGACTCCACTGCATCCAAACGCGATCAGTGGGTGCCGCTGCCAGTAGCAGTTGGTCCGACGCCTGGTGGCAAGGACAGTGAACAGATTTTCGCTGCTTGCGTATCCCCTTGGAACTCAAGGGTGATCAGCTCTTCGAAGTTGGAGGCCTGAAGGGTGCGCAGATAGGCGATGACGCCAGTCTCTTCGTCAGCGCTGGCAAACGTCCAGTTGTGAGAGATCCCTTTGTCGGTTTGTGCGTTCAAGTTCACGTAGGGCAAGCTGCCAGTCTTGATCCACTTCGCAACTGCCGCATCGGGCAGCGTCTCGACCTGACCCAAAGCGTGGTTTGGCGCGCCGTGAGCGGCATTGCCGTGGCAGGCTGGGCCACACGCCGGAGTCGTCGCGGTGGGAACGGCTGGATTGTTGTTATAGCGGGCGCTACCGACTGCAACCGCGGTGTCCGGGTATTGAGTCACAAAGATGACTTTAGGTTGGCCACCGCCACCACCGGGGCCACCGCCGTTTGGTCCAAATCCGCTGTTGGCTTTCACGGTCTGGGTCAAGGTCGTTTGACCTGCTTTTAGTGCCGTGAGCTTATATGACGTGATGTTGGTGCCGACGGCATAGCGACTCTCGAAAAGCTGCTGATTGGCGCTAGGATTGATCTTTTCGCACGAGGCCCAAAGGCTGTCGTGCGTGGCTTGGTCGATGGTAAAAGACACTGGGGCGATGGATGCGATCGTAGGATCGGCGACGGTGTAGGTCGCACCGCCGCGCCCGCCAGCAAGAAGCAAGCTGAAGGTTGTTTTGCCGTCAAAACCAAGCCAATAACCAGATGGCCAGTAGTCTGCGGTAATGGCTGCGGTGGTAGCCGTGGCTGGGGCGGGCACTGCAGCTCCGGTGGTGCCAGCCGCGTTGGCATTGCCACTACCAGTGCCAGTACCGACCGCCGTTGCTGGAGTTTGGTTGGCCGGCGAACCTTTGCTGCCCTTGGGTGCGCAGTTAGCGAGTGGAGCGGTGGCTAGGATTAACAGCATGATCGACGGAATTGTTTTCATATCTTCGTCCTTATTGTGATGCGACATTGGATCGGGTCGACGGTGCGATTTGCTGAGCGCCCCTCCGTATCGGAATTTTTTCAAAAAACTGAAGCCAAAATGCGAAAAATTTTTTTTTAACTATTATTATCGGGCAGTTATCTCAAAAAAAGTTTTTGGGAGTGTTTCAAAAACGACTCCAATTGCGCTTAGAGCCGCTGGGTTACCCAGCGCTTAAAAAATTTGCTCCCCGCCGCACAGTCATCTCGTCGCTGGTCGGGAGTGTTCGCGACGAAGGCTCGGGAGAAGAAGGCGATAACCCTCCGGACTGAGATGAATCCCAGACCGGAGGTATCCCAGTCACGTCAACATTTATTACAAACTCCCGCCCGGGCACGGTCAAGGTACCGGCAGCAGGGAGAGTCCGCGACTTCGATGCGACTATGCAGCAAAGTTGTTGGTATGGATGATTACGAGCGCATGGTGATTTCGATCAAGTGATAACCGAACTGTGTTTTGACCGGCCCATGCACTTTACCCAGCTCAGCGTTAAAAACGACGGTGTCAAACTCCTTGACCATCTGCCCCGGCTTAAAGGTGCCTAAGGCGCCACCCGACTTTCCCGACGGACAGGTCGAGTGCTCTTTAGCAACGGCGGCGAAGTCGGCTCCACCTTCAATTTGTTGCTTTAAGGTCTGGCAGGCGGCTTCAGTTGGGACCAGGATATGGCGGGCGGCGGCTACTGGCATAGAGGTGATTCCTTGCAAAAATCATGGTTAGCTGGCCATCGCTAAGCTAGTGGATGGGGCACGGCTTGTCAAAGGG
>JAPLFX010000120.1 GCA_026390445.1 Pseudomonadota bacterium | reverse complement strand
GGGTAGGGAGCGGATGCGTTGTGCGTTAAGTCTGTGATTTGGATCCACACCGGTTGCGCGACGTCGTTAAAGACCTTGTCATAGTCAGATGGTGACAGTGCTAAACGGAATTGAAAGATACCTTGTTGGAGGGTGATATTTTCCACGCCTTGGGAGATCGTCAAGATCGGTGTTTTGCCACGGTCATCATGGAAGAACGTCGCGCTTAACGAGACCGGTCCGTCGACTGGCTTACCTGACGAATGAACTAATCTGCCGCTGTAGCCAAAATCATAAGTATTGTCAGCTCTCGCTTCGCTAGAGCATAGGCTCTTAGCAACGGCTGCCAAAAGTAGAATGAGAAAAAGTGAACGCACTGACTTGTCTGTACACGTCACGACAGCCCAGGCCCGAGCCCTGTGTGGGCTTTTAGGTGTCCAGGTTGCTATGGTGTGTACTGGCCTAAACACGTTGGACGGGCTCCGAAGAAGTGGGAATTACTCTCACAGTCCTCTGTAGCTCGGCTAAAATTCGTGGCGGCTTGAGCTATTTTCCTGTGTAGGTCCTCAACCGTCCGTAACAACGGGAAATAATGTGATGTTTAGGTGGGTATTGAATGGCTCAAATCTTCAAACCTATAAATACAAAAGTTTGAAATTCCGGTGAGCCTGGTGGTCGAGGTAAAAAAGCCGGCGGTCGTAGGCGGGCGGTTGCGCTCTTCTAGGGTGGATGCTGTGGCAGGACCGCCTCGCACTGATTCGACGGAGTGTTTGGCGTAGTAGGTGCATTGACTTGCATGGATTGTCATATGGCTGTAAAACCATAGGTATGAAGGCAGATCCCTTATTCCGTGAAAAGCGAATTCTGACTCACAAGAGTACGGGTGATATTGCCATTGCCGAGTTGAAGATTTGGCGGGTCCCTAAGTCTGCCGACTATCCATCGCAGATCAAGTTTTCTCTTTTCCTTGTGTGCGGTGGTCGGGTTCTGGTGGGGCTTGATAATCATAAGCCGAAGGGGCCCCATTTGCACCTTGGTGCGGAAGAGGTCCCATACGCATTCTACGACGCGGAGACATTGCTAAAAGACTTTTGGGATCTTGTTCGCACAGCGGGGTACGCCTGATGAAGCTTAAGAAAGTACGCATAGTGGTTGAGTCGCGGGACACAGTCATGGCCCGTTGGGGCGAGGCTCTTAAGGGCAAGGTGCGTACACCGCGCGGGGTTGAAGTAGTTTCTGTTGGGAGTTGGGATGTTTTGGCTAAGGTGCTTGCAGCGCCGAGACTGCAAATCCTGACGACGATTTCGCAGCTACAGCCTCAATCGACGGCCCATTTAGCGAGGCTCCTAGGACGTGACTTCAAAAATGTCCATGCGGATGTTCGGTTTTTAGCCGACTTGGGACTGATTGACTTAAGACCATCAGGAACTCGCGGCGCACTTGTACCCATTGCGAAGTTTAGTGAAATTGAGCTGCCACTGGCTGCCGCCTGAGGATTGAATCACCGTCAGATGGGTTCATCCGATTAGCCAGGTGCGAGTCTTGGCGTTGTGCGAACCTGGGGCCCTCGCTACTGGTTAAGTACTTTCAGTAGGTTAGCGAGAGTGACTGACCCCACAAAAAACGGGCCCCTACCTTGCAGTAGGAGCCCGTCTTGCTATAACATCCTGTAATGACAGGGTATTACATCATTCCACCCATTCCACCCATGCCGCCCATGCCGCCCATACCACCACCGCCGCCGCCGCCGCCGTGGCTATGATCTTTGTCGCTTGGCTTGTCAGCGATCATAGCTTCGGTGGTGAGGAGGAGGCCAGCGACCGAGGCCGCGTTGGTCAGCGCCGTGATGGCGACTTTGGTCGGGTCGATGACGCCGGCCTTGTAGAGGTCTTCGTAGGTCTCGGTGAGGGCGTTGAAGCCTTCGCCGTCTTTGCCTTTCTTGATGCGCTCAAGAACGACTGCTGGCTCGACGCCGGCGTTGAAGGCGATCTGGCGCAGAGGCTCTTCGATCGCGCGGCGGATGATCTGGACGCCGAACTGTTGCTCAGCGGACAGTTTCAGTCCTTCGAGGACGTGCTGGGCGCGGATGAAGGCCGTGCCGCCGCCGGGGACGATGCCGCCTTCGACTGCTGCGCGGGTGGAGTTCAAGGCGTCTTCGACGCGGGCTTTCTTCTCTTTCATCTCGGTTTCGGTGGCAGCACCGACTTTGATCACGGCAACGCCGCCAACCAACTTCGCGAGGCGCTCTTGGAGCTTCTCTTTGTCGTAGTCAGAGGTGGTGTTTTCGATCTCGGCGCGGATTTGCTTGACGCGGCCTTGGATCTCAGGCTGCTTGCCTTTGCCGTCGACGATCGTCGTGTTGTCTTTGTCGATGGTGATGCGCTTGGCTTGGCCAAGGTCGGTCAACGCCATGTTTTCGAGCTTGGCGCCGATGTCTTCGGTGACCAAAGCGCCGCCGGTGAGGGTGGCGATGTCTTGCAGCATGGCCTTACGACGGTCGCCGAAGCCTGGGGCTTTGACGGCGGCGCACTTGAGCGTGCCGCGCAAGCGGTTGACGACGAGGGTGGCCAGCGCTTCGCCGTCGATGTCTTCGGCGATGATGACGAAAGGACGGCCGGTTTGGGCGATCTTTTCGAGGATCGGTAGGAGCTCTTTCATCGACGAGATTTTTTTCTCGTGGATGAGGATGAAGGCGTCTTCGAAGACGGCAACCATGCGCTCAGCATCGGTCACGAAGTAAGGCGACAGGTAGCCGCGGTCGAACTGCATGCCTTCGACGACGTCGAGGGTGGTGTCCAAGCCTTTGGCTTCGTCGACGGTGATGACGCCGTCGCGGCCGACTTTGTCCATCGCGTCAGCGAGGATTTTGCCGATTTCTGGGTCGTTGTTGGCGGAGATGGCGCCGACTTGGGCGATCTCTTCGCGGCTCGCGGTGGGACGCGAGATCTTTTCGAGTTGTTTCACGACGGCCTGAACGGCTTTATCGATGCCTTTTTTCAGTTCCATCGGGTTGTGGTTGGCGGCAACCAGTTTGGAGCCTTCGCGGTAGATGGCTTGGGCCAAGACCGTTGCGGTCGTGGTGCCGTCACCGGCGATGTCGGAGGTCTTGGAAGCGACTTCCTTGACCATCTGGGCGCCCATGTTTTCGAATTTGTCTTCGAGTTCGATTTCTTTAGCGACGGAGACGCCGTCTTTGGTGATCGTTGGCGAGCCGAAGCTCTTTTCGATGACGACGTTACGGCCTTTAGGACCGAGGGTCACTTTGACGGCGTCGGCAAGGACGTTGACGCCAGTGAGAATTTTGCGGCGAGCATCTTCGCCGAAGTTAATAATTTTTGCGCTCATGCATAACCCTTTCGTAGCAGATTAAAGCTAGAAGTTAGACTTTGTTGACAGCAGCCAGAGACTAGACCAAGACGCCGAGGAGATCATCTTCGCGCAGGATCAGGTGCTCGTGGCCGTCGATTTTGACTTCGGAGCCAGCGTATTTGCTGAACAGGACGCGGTCGCCAACTTTGACATCGGGCTTGCGCAGCTTGCCGTCGTCGAGGACTTTGCCAGCACCAACAGCGATGACTTCAGCCTCTTGGGGCTTTTCCTTCGCGTTGTCTGGGATGATGATGCCACTGGCGGTTTTCTCTTCGCTTTGCAGACGCTTGACAAGGATGCGATCTTGCAGGGGCCGGATCTTCATCGCAATACCTCCAAAAAAAACGTTAAACGGACATAAAACACACGCTTAAAAACTAATTAGCCGTCTCGCTTATTTGGGCATGCCCAAAAACTCCACGAGAATGCTTAATTAAGTAAGAGCAGTGCGAATGTAATCCGCCCCCCAAAATTGTCAAGGGCTGGTCCTGAAGTTTTATTAGGATTTTTATTGGCCATCCAGCCAAGTGGCCCGATCATCGCGGCTTGGCGCCAAAACCATATCCTATGATCGCGTCATTCGTGGGGACCCCGGCGATCGCCTGAGCGCACAGCATACCCGACATCACGGTCGCCTCGATGTTGGCGATGTTAAAGCTGTTGTCGGTCCAGTCGCCGGCGAGCTTTAAGTTCGTAAAGCCGGAGTCGCCGGGTTTGATGCGGTATCTGGTGCTGCCGCTGTTGCTGAGGGTGAAGCGTTCGGAGGGACTGATGTTGGCACGGAGGTACTGCGCCTTGAGCCGCTTCTCGCCGACGGGTGCGGCGGGGTGGTTGTCGATGAGCCGGTGCCAGTCGAAGGGTGCTCCCGGCGTCTGCGGCGGGACCGTGCCGGTCGGAAACAGCGGCGAGGCGAGCTTGCCGAGGAGCTCCTGGGCGTTGACCAGGACCTGGTGGTCTTGTTGCGGTTGGTCCGCCAGCGACCTGTCAGCGGCACCGGGAGCTTCGGCCAGCGGCCCGCAAAAGTAAAACTGGCTGAGCGGGTAGTGTCCCGGCACCGCTGGCCAGGCCTCGCGGTCCGTGAGGAAGGACATGTCGGCCATCGTGTTCATCGGTGTCGGGTGGTAGGTGACCACCAGCGGTTGGTCCTCACCTGGGACTCCGAGGCTGCCCTTTGCCGCACTCGTCCAGATCTGCAAGGCCTGGGTGCGGACGGTTTGCAGATGCTTTAGTAGTCCGCGCCAACGCTCGTTCGCCGCCAGCAACTCAGCCGCTAGGTGCGGAATCGTCGCAATCGGCATGCCATAGATGACCTCGTCAAAGTCTCGCCCTGCCGCCAAGGTGAACGGACGCCCACCTTTGAACTCAAAGGATTCGTAAGGCGGTGGATCGAGACGCAAGTGCTCGCCGTCTATGAGCTGCGTCCACAGGGGTTCGCTCGGCCAGCAAGCCAGACCCTTGATCTCAAGCCAAGGCTCGTAGCCCTTGCTGGGATCTTTCAGCTCCGCCTGCACGACCCCGTCGATGGCTGCAACCTGCCGGCCATCCGGACTCAGGCGCAGCCCCTTGATCTGGTGAAAGTAGGCAAATTTGACGCCTTTTTGTCGCAGAAGTTGGACCAAGGGCGTGAACACCGTGTCGCCCATCGCCGCTTGCATCCGCCACAAGAGCGCGCCCTTGCAGGTGAACGCCATGCGGATCAGGGTCCGCAGCGAGGCTCCGGCGGCGATATTCGGGCGCTTGAGGTCGCCATCTAGGTAGGAGAACTGGGCGTCATAGATAAACTGGACCAGTGGTGAGGCCAAGGTCAGCGAGCTGCCGTCCACCAGGTCGGGATAGATATAACGGCTCAACCAGTCGCGGTAATCATACTCGTCTAAATAGTCCATGCCCTTAGTGATGACGTCCGCGGCGATTGCTCCATGCAGGTTAGCGTAACCGGTGTTGGCGATGAGCCAGGCCCGCCGCGTCGCATCGTCGTCGAGCTGGTCGCGCACGCGCAACCAGAACAGGTGCATGACCACCTTCATCGCTCCGAGTAGGGCCCATTGGACCAAGCGCCAGACATGGAGTCGGTGGAGCACACGGTAGATCAGCAAGGCGCAGCCAAGAGTCCATCCGGCGAGGATGGTCAACAGCCCTTGCAGCAGCTTCGATACTGGCGACTCAACTTTTAATTGTTTGGCGATCAGCTGAATGGCTTCGCCCATATAATCCCAAAGACTCAAGTTTAGTCCTTGGCCTGTCGCGCCAGGGACTTCGGGGTTGGTGGGCGCGGTGATCGTCCATGGTCGCCAGGTCCCTTTGTAGAGTTCAAACAGCACAAAGCTTGAATGTGGCTTGAAGGCGTCGTCGACGGTCGCCAAAGGGTCGCCATCTGGCCTGCCGAGCGTGTTGTAGCACTCGCGCATCAGGCGGAAGGCGTTTTCGTAGAGTCCCGACCACATGTGCAAGCCATGCTCTTCGATGCGGTAGCTGTATGCGGGATCCAGGTTGCGGCCGCTGGCCCCTTTGCCGCCGGAGCGCCAGCCCATCTGATAAACCGTGATGTCGTAGCTCGGGTCCGCCTTGATCAGCTCGTAGACGGCGCTCAAAGACCCGATACCGCTACCCAACACGGCAATTTTTTTGCGGCCCACCTAGTCCCCCAGCGCGACTGTGTTTGATCCATAACTCTAAGGAAAAACAGCCACAATGGCTAGGTTACGGCCGCGACTACCTGGCCCTTGGCGAAGATTTTTACTCAGGAAACGCTCCATGCTGCCGATAGGTCCGTCGGGGGAGGACCAATTTTGGCGAACGCTGAGGGCAAGAACCGATTGCTGGGCATCTATTGGGGGCTTTTGCTCACCATGCTGGTGCCGTTCGGGCTAACGGCCAGTCGCGTACTGGTGTCCATGACGCCACCGGATTTCGGCGCGAGTCCAAGTCCTCTGGGCTACACCGTTAGCTTGTTGATTTTTATCATTCCGCTGCTCGCCTTCGCGGTGTGGCTCAAAACACATCCAAACTATGCGGTCGAAAAGAAGGTCTACCTCTACACGGTGCTTGGTATTCTGATCTTTGGCTCCCTGCTCGACTTATTTCTTGGCTTTGGCTTCTTTTATTTTCCCAACCGAGCAGCAGTCCTGGGCGTGCGTCTACCGGCCTTCTCGTGGACGACCAGGACCTGGGTTCCGGCCTATCTACCGATCGAAGAATTTGGCTTTTACCTGTTCGGTGGCACCTACATGATCTCGCTGTATCTGTGGGGGATCCTCTACTGGTTCAAGCGTTACAACCCGCAAAACCATGCCAATGTTTGCAAGAGCCTCGACAAGATCGTCAGCTTTAACTACAAAAACCTCATCCTCTGCCTCCTGCTTTGTGTCTTGGGCTATGTTTACAAAAAGCATTTCGGCAGCCACCCCGAGGGCTTTCCCGGCTACTTCACCTTCTTAGTCTTGCTCGCCTGTTTACCCTGCATGGTCTTGTATAATGTCACCAAAGCGCTGATCAACTGGCGTGCCTTCACCTTTATGTCGTTTACGCTACTCTTGGTCAGCATCGTCTACGAAGTGACCTTCGGCGTCCCTTATGGTTGGTGGAAGTATCATCCAGACGCGATGCTCGGCCTGTTCGTGTCGGCCTGGTCCGGCCTACCAATCGAAGCGATCATGCTGTGGATAGCCGCCGGCTTTGGCACGGTGCTGATCTACGAGGCCTTGCGCATCTTTTTCTATATGGATCGGACGCCTCGGGCAGCTATGTTTGGCCGCAGCGGAATTAAACAATCACCAGCTTCCGCCGCAGACCAACAAGCCCTGCAGCGCCTGCATCGCTTGTCCGACTATGTCGATGATGGGGTCGGCCTGCCGGTGCCGCGCGGCCCTTATGTCAATCCGCGGGTTGATATGGCCAACTACTTGATCAAGGTCGATCCGGCCAAGATCCGCAAGGTCTGCGACCGCTATCTCAACGAGGTTCTCAACAACGAGTACAAGTATATTCCCTTCCTCTCGGTGGCCCTGCTGTCCTACGCTAAAATCGTTGGCTACGCCCTAGGTGACCGCCAGCAGAAGATGGGGCTCTTGCCCGAAAACGACCTGGTCATCTGGATCCCGACCATCGCCGTGCGCTACTTTTTAGGCATTCCAGTCCCAACCCACCTGGCGATGTTTCCCTATCGCCTCTATGTCGACAGTGCTTACGGCTTGTCGGCGGGCCGTGAGGTCTTTGGCTTCCAAAAGACCTACGCCGACTTTAGCCCAGTGGCCGCCATCACTCAGCCCGACGTCGTCGTCAAAACCCTGGCCTTTCCAACCTTTCAACCAGAGAGCTACGGCCAGATGGTGCCGACGATCAGCATCAGGCAACGCGGCGAGGTCGAAAAAGGTGAGGCGTTTAGTGACGGCGACGCGTGTTGGACGGCTTTCCTCCAGTTTCTGCTCGGGGCAGAACGCTGTCACCTGGTGGCGGATGGCTTGGGTGTTGTGGCTAAATTTGTCACCGAGGTGTTTAAGCCGCAGACCTGCTCGGTGTCGATCAAGCAGGTTCGCGATGTCGAGTTTCCGCTCAAGGCGGCGCTGCAGCAGGTGATCGAGGCGCGCACCCAGATCGATCAGTTTTTTGGTGGTGGGCTGCTGCGCGGGGAGCATCAGATCGACTTCGCAGCACTCGCTAGCGATCCCTTTGTTCAAGATCTCGGCATCGAGTTGGTGCATGGTCAGCAGACCGTTGGACTCGGCTTTTGGGTGAGCCTTGGCTTTACCATGGACCTCGGCAAGGTGATTGGATGAAGCTAGACGCAGGACAGCCCTCTACGGCCAAGGACACGGCGGCGACGGCTCATGTCGCTGCCGAGGTCGCCTTGAGTCCGGCGTTGATCGAGCTGTTCCAGGTCTTTGCCATGCTGCATGCCGGATCTCAGGCCTTGGTCTATAAAGCCCTGCGCCGCAGCGACCAGCGGCCAGTCGTGCTCAAGGTGACGCTGGCGGAGTTTCCCACCGCAGCCACCATTGCTCGCTTCCGCTTGGAGCATGAGCTGCTGGGGCAGCTGCAGCACCCGCATATCATCAGCAGCCTTGAATTTATCCGGATCGGCACGCGTGCCGCTTTAGTGCTGGAAGATCGCAACGCCATCCCTCTGCCCGAGTTGCTGCAGCAGCGCGGTCTGACCTTGGCCGACCGACTCGGTATCGCCTTGCAGCTTGCCGAAGCTATGCAAGCGGTACACGCAGCTGGCATCGTTCATGGTGATTTCCGGCCTGCGAATATTCTGGTCGATCCGATGTCGCTTGCAGCGACGCTGATCGACTTTGGCAGTGCGGTCAAAACTGCCGGTCCGTTACCGACCCAGTGGCTTGGGGCCGCGGACTCGACGCTACATTATCAATCACCCGAACAGTCTGGTCGGCACAGCCGCAGCATCGATCAACGCAGTGATCTGTATTCCTTCGGCGTCGTCTTGTTTGAACTCGTCACCGGGCATCTGCCCTTTGTCGCCAAGGACGACATCGAGCTGATGCACCTGCATAGTGCCAAGGTCGCGCCCCTTGCTAGTCAACTCAACCCGGCCGTGCCAGAGTTGCTGGAACGCCTGATCGCCAAGCTCCTCTCTAAGGACCCAGATGCTCGCTATCAGCGTGGTACTTCGCTGTGTGAGGACCTTGACTATTGCATCCGGGCGCTTCGAGCTGGTGACAGCGCCGGTGACTATGAACTTGCAACCAACGACTTCAGCAGCCGGCTCAGTCGTCAGTATCGCCTCTATGGCCGCGACGAGGCCATGCGCAAGCTGCATGCCTGGACCCTCGCTGCGAATGGCAACGCGGGCGCGCTCCTGTGCCTCAGTGGCGACGCCGGGATCGGCAAATCGGCGCTGATGTACGAGTTGCGCAACACCTTGCTCGGCGTCCACTTCGGCTTTGGTCGTTATGATCAGCTGACTCGTCACGTGCCTTACAAAGGACTGATCGATGCGCTGAAAGATGCTCTGCGGCCAATCCTGGCACTGCCTCCAGCCGAGCTCGAACTGTGGCGCCAGCGCCTGTTGGTCGAGGTCTCGGGGACTGGTGGGGTACTCACCAGTATGATACCGGAATTGGCGCAGATCATCGGCGAGCAGGCTGAGCCAGAACGGCTAGCCGAGGCGCAGCATCGCAACCGCTTCGTCGCGGCCATACAAAAATTGATCGCCTGGTTGCATCCGGGTGGCGCCAAGCTCGTGCTGTTTCTCGACGATGTGCAGTGGAGTGATGGCGCCTCGTTTGATCTGCTCAAAGCCATCGTCAGCAACCCTCAAGGCAAAGGGTTGATGGTCGTTCTGGCTTATCGCCAGGCCGAGGTGAGTCCTTCCCATCCCTTGGTCGAATGCTTAAACTCGATGCGCCATCCCGATGTGTCCTGCGAACAGTTGGCGCTTACTGGCTTGTCGCCGGTCGATGTGCAAACCATTCTGAGCGAGGCGCTGAAGCAGCCGCCTGAGGCCTGCCGCGATCTGGCCGTCATGATCTACGATCGCACGCAAGGTAACCCCTTGTTTGTCGGCGAAACGCTGCAAAAGCTCCTCCACGAAAAGATGATCGCCTTTGACATCACCCGGCGCGCCTGGACCTGGGACCTGGCGCGGATCTCGCAGCTCCCCTTGAGTGAGGATGTGGTTGATCTGATAGCCGAACGTTTGCAGCATGTTTCAAGCGGCTGCCGGACGCTGCTGCAGATGGCCTCGTGCTTGGGCGCGACCTTTAGTTTAAGGGAACTGTGCTTGGTAGCGCCTGACGCGGTATCAAGCGTCGGCTCAAGGCTGTGGGAGGCGGTTGAAGCACAGCTGCTGAGTCCGGTTGCAGGCGATTTCCATCTCCTCTCGGCGCTTGACCAGGCTGTAACGAGGGACGATCCAGCCCTGATCGGTTGGACCTTTCGCTTTGCCCACAACCGGGTGCGTCAGGCTTGTCGTCTCGGTCTAAGCGATGATCAAGCCGCCGCCTACCATCTGGTGATCGGCCAATTCTTAGTCCCGCAACTTACCGCGAAGAGCTCCGTGGCCTTGCTTTACGCAGCGGTGGCGCATCTCAATGCCGCCAAAAGCCTGCTGCCCGCGGCCGTTTCGCGGCGCAACCTGGCCATACTCAACGGTCGGGCCGGCGCTCAAGCCCTTGCTGCAGTGGCCCATCAGGCGGCCCGCAATTACTTTTTGACGGCGCTTGAGCTGATCGCTCCGGTCAACTGGGAGGTCGAATTCGCGTTGGCCTGGGAGTATTCACTCGGGCTGCTTGAGGCGAGTCATTTGGCGCGTGAGGATGCCGCCTTCGATAGTCTATACATGGAGTTGCAGCAGCGGGCGAAGACCGATGAGCAGCGCGTCCGGGTTCTGAGTCTTCGTTTGCAGAGCTATATTTCGGCGCGCGATTTTACCGCCGCTTTGGCGGTGGGGCGAGAGGCCCTGCAGCTGCTTGGTGTGAAACTACCGGAGCAGGCAGGACTCGGGCAGATGCTCATCGAGTTGCTTAAGACCAAGCGCAGCATTGGTGCAAGGACCATCGACGACCTGCGCCTCTTACCGCACATGCATGAATCGAAGCATCTGCTCGTGCAGCAGCTACTTATGACGATGACCGCTCCGGTGTACTTTATCAGACCAAACCTGTTTCCGATCATCGTCTTTAAAATGATCCAGCTGGCGCTTCGGCACGGGCACTCGCCGGTATCGGCCTATGCGTTCAATGTCTACGGCGTGCTGCTCTGCGCGGCCTTTGGCAATATCGAGGCAGGGTACGCCTATGGCCGCTTTGGTCTCGAGCTGCTAGAAAGCATGGATAGTCGCGAGTTGCGTGGCAAGACGATCATGGTCTTTCATTCGAGCGTGCACCACTGGAAGGAGCCGCTGCGCGAGGCGCTACCGGAGTTTGTCAGAGCCTACCAGGCCGCGACTACAGTCGGCGACTTCGAGTATGCGGCGCTTAGCGGGCTAGGGTTTTGTGCCTATTCTTACCTGGCGGGGCTTGACCTCGCTTCGCTCGTACCGCGCTTTCTCAAGTATATTGGTGCGCTCAGCGAGATGCGGGAATGGTCGCATCTACCGCTGATCAAAATCTTTGCACAGGCCACCGCCAATCTGCGCCGATTAGATGAGCAACCGTACCGCTTGGAGGGCGAATTCTGGGCCTCCTCCACCGACGACGCGCGGCTGACGAGTCAACAAGATAAGACGACGCTCTGCGTCAAGCACATCGTCGCCATGCAGTTGGCCTATCTGTTTGGCGAGTTTGAGATCGCGGCAAGCTGCGCCGAACGAGCGACGAAGGAGCAGGCGTCGATCGTTGGGACGGCGTATCTGCCGGTGCTTGTGTTCTATCACGCGCTGACTTTGATTCGGCGGGCGGAGGCGGCCTCTGGGGCAAGGCGCAGACGGGCCTTGAATCAAGCGCGGCGTTTGGAGCGTCGCATGCGCCGCTGGGCTATGCATTGCCCAGCTAATTACCAGCACAAGCTGCATCTCATACAGGCGGAAATGGCCCGGGTCAGTGGTCGCTATCAGCAGGCGGCCCAGCTCTATGAGCAAGCCGCAAGCGAGGCTTCGCTGCAGCAGTATGTACAAGACGAGGCGCTGGCGCATGAGCTGGCGGGTTATTTCCACCTGGCAGTCTCCAGTCGCAAGGCGACCGGATTTTACCTGCGTGAAGCCGCAATTCTGTACGATATGTGGGGTGCTAGGGGCAAGGCGGCGATGATCCGGCGGCAATATCAGTCCCTGGTGTCATCCCCCGAGGGTCGTCTGAGCGACACACCGGATCAGGGGCTTGCTCGGACGGCGCAGGTGCATTCCACCGCCCTGCATCAACCCTCCGAACATGGCTTTGATATGACGACGATGATGAAGGCCTCACGGGCTATCTTCAGTGACCTCGAACCGGACAAGCTATACCGCAATTTGATGCGTATCATGATCGAGAACGCCGGCTGCGAGCGTGGTCTCATCGTCCTGGAAGATGCGGGAGCTTGGTTTGTCGAGGCGGCGGCCGATGTCAATGCCGCCGAGGGCAGCACAGCACAGCATATCCCGCTGTCAGCAGCAGGTATGCCCATGAGTGTGTTTCACTCCGTTCTGAACTCGAAGAAGAGTCTGATCATTGCTGACGCGAGCTCTGACGATTTGTTTGGCCAGGATCCATGGGTTCGGGCTAAAAAGGTGCGGTCGGTGCTGTGCGTTCCGTTGTTGCGACATGATGCGGTCTGTGGGGTGTTGTATCTGGAGAATAACGTCCTGTCCGGTTCGTTCACGATGGCGCATATCGACCTGCTCAACGTCTTGGCCTCGCAGATCGCCGTGTCGATCGATCACGCCAAGATGTATGCCAATCTCGAGCAACGCGTGCGCGAACGCACCAGCGAACTATCGGCCTCGCTCGTGAAGCTAAACGACACTCAAACCGAACTAGTCCATGCCGAAAAGATGGCGGCACTGGGTCATATGGTTGCCGGAGTGGCGCACGAAATCAACACGCCGCTTGGCATCGGTATCACCGTGGCCTCCACCATCCGTCACGATACGAAAAACATCATCCAGGCCGTGCAGAAAGGCCTCAGACGCTCCGAACTCGATGCATTCTTGGCCGGAACTTACGCCGGTGCGCAAATGCTGGAGCGAAACCTGTCCTTGGTTGCCAGCCAGGTCAACCAATTCAAACGGGTATCAGTGCCGACAGGTGATGTGGGCCTCGACTATTTCTCTCCGAAGGAGGCGATTCAGACGGCGGTGAACGGCTTCAAACTGCAGTTTGCTGGGCTCATGATTGAGATACAAGTGGACTGCCCAGAGGATTTAATCGTGGCCAGCTTTCCCGAAGCCTGGACGCAGATCGTGTACAATATGCTCAAAAATGCCACGGCGCACGCCTTCAAACCCGGCCAAAGCGGCACCATCAAGGTCGCCTTAAAGCCGGACGGCGCCGACTATGCCTGGACCTTCACCGATGATGGTCGGGGCATGGAGCCGGCAGAACTCGATAAGATTTTTGAACCCTTCTACACCACCTCGCGCAGCGGCGGCAATATGGGCCTTGGCCTCCATATTGTCTTCAATTTGGTGCACCAGCAGCTGAGGAGCAAGAT
>JAPLFX010000194.1 GCA_026390445.1 Pseudomonadota bacterium | reverse complement strand
GGACGCAGACTCTGCTGATCAGCTGTGCTTCGACCACCTATGTCTTTCAAGAGGGGCGCGGCGGTGAGGTCCGCAGCAGCGTCTTGATCAATGAAAATGGGTATAAAAAATATCTCGGCGAACTATCGCCGTCCGTTCTTGCCAAGCGCTGTCCCCATGGACTGCAGTCCTTGCACCTGCACTATGGCCTCTACGCCTATCTCATCGGTCATTTCCTTAGTGACCGAGGAGTCTCTGGTATGGATATGGACTACCGCTGCCTGGAGGTGGGAAGCTCCAAGCACGCCGCAGCGGACCAGTCACCGGTGCTTGATTCCTGGCTAGAACCTAAAGCGTGACGTAAGCTTGCGCAGAGGCACTAGATCGGCATCAGCCCAGGCGTATACCGACATAGTCCGGCATAAACACCGTGCTTCTTGCCAAGCAGTTCATGGTGCGTACCAGTCTCGGCAATGCGGCCTCCCTCCATCACCAGGATCATGTCGGCGTTGACGATGGTGCTCAGTCGGTGGGCGACGATAAAGGTCGTGCGCGATCTCACCAAGCGTTGTAGAGCCTGTTGCAACTCGACTTCCGCCGCGCAGTCGACGGCGCTGGTGGCTTCGTCTAGCAGCAGTAGGCGTGGACTCGCGACTAAGGCCCGGGTAAAGCAGACCAGCTGGCGTTCGCCCAGGGATAGGGCCGCGCCACGTTCACCTACATGGGTGTCGTAGCCGTCCTTGAGCGCGAGAAAGCGCTCGTGGCAACCGAGTTGGCGGGCTGCTTCGTGCAGTTCGTCGTCAGTCGCGCTGGGTTTACCGTAGCGCAGGTTGTCGAGGACTGTGCCGCTAAACAGATGATTCGATTGCAGGACCATCGCCATCTGCGCGTGCAGGGACGCGGCAGTGGCCGCGGCGAGATCATGCCCGTCAAGAAGGATGCGACCGCGTTGTGGCTGGTAGAAGCGTGCCAGCAGAGCGATGATGGTCGACTTGCCAGAACCGGTGGTGCCGACCAATGCCACGGTGCTGCCTGCCGGGACGTCAAACTGCAAATCTTTAATCACCGGATGGCCTTCTTGGTAGGCAAAGGAGACGTGATCAAAGCGCACCTGGCCCTTCAGGCGCGGTAGCGGTTTAGCGGCGGGTTGGTCCTCGTTGGTCGGGGGTTCGTCGAGGAGGGAAAACAGGCGCTCGGCGCCCGCCATGGCCATCATCAGTTCGTTGAAGAAGTTGCCGAAGTTTATCGCCGGCTGCATAAAGCCTTCCCAGTAGAGGGCGGCTGCGACGACGTCACCCGCCTGCAGGCGGGTCGTTGTGACCAGGTAGGCCCCGTAGAGCAGCAAGGTGGCTTGGCCGAAGAAGCGGCAGCCCTGCAGCAATGGGGAAAACCCGCCGGCGATGGCGCTCACCTCGACGTTGTTGGCGGTGTTTATGACCTGCATCCTGGTATAGCGGCTGAGGTTTTCCGCCTGACGGTTAAAGGCGGCGACGACCCGGACTCCGGCGATGTTCTCAGCCTGGTTGGTGCTTTGGGCGGTGAAGTGGCGCCGCACCTCTTGCCAACCCAGGCCGATCTTGCGGCCAAAGCGGATCTGCATCCAACTCATCAAGGGGGCGAGCCAAGCCACCGCGAGAAAGAGGCGCAGGTCAGTGCGGCAGATCATCGTGGCTGCGAGTAGCATCATCACGGCATTGGCGCAGAGGGTATTAAAGCCCCAAGCGAGGACGCCGCGCACGGCATCGATATCGCTGGTGGCGCGCGCGATGATGCGGCCGGGGTGGACACGGTCGTAGTAGGCCATCGACAGGCGCTGGAGGTGGTCAAACATCTGCTGGCGCATGGCCGCAAGAGCGCTTTCGCCGCTGTAGCAGGCTTGCCGAATCTGCCAGGCGTGGAGGAACTGGCAGACCAAGGTCAGGCCAGTCCAGACGGCTGCCACCTCAAGCACGGGTCGCATGCTGAACGCGCCCTTGGCGATCAGGTTGACGCAGTTGCCGACCAAGCGTGGCGGAATCATCTCTAAACCGGCGATCGTTAGGCCTGCGACGGCGACTCCGACATAGGCTTTGCGCCATGGCGCGAGTATGCTGATGAGGCGCCAGATCATGCGCCAGTTGATCTGCCGGTGTAGTGCCTCAATCTCACCGTCGTCACGCGCCTGCATCGCCACGAGGAGTAATTTACGACGCTTCATGCGGAAACTCCCAGGCGTCCGTGGTCGTCCGCTAGAGGTTGGCGTGGACCTTCGTCTGTGGGCTCTTGGTCATAGCGCTGCGCTGCTCCGTCGTGTCTCGACTGCAGGCGAACAAAGTCAAGGTAAGGACCAGTCTGGCGCAGGAGCGAGCTATGGTCCCCTTGTTGCACGACGCACCCTTGGTCAAGGACGATGATTCTGTCAGCTCGTTGTAGGGTGCTCAGTCGGTGCGCAATCAGGACGACGGTGCGGCCCTGCAGCAAAGGCACGAGTCGGTCCTGGACCGAGGCTTCCGTGCTTGCATCGAGGGCGGCGGTGGCATCGTCGAGGATCAGGATGCGCGGGTTGTAGATGAGGGCCCTGGCTAGCGCCAGACGCTGGCGTTGCCCGCCCGAGAGCAGCACGCCGCCCTCACCGAGTTTGGTGTCTAATCCCTGCGGCAAGCCGTCGATAAACGCGGCGGCGTCGGCCACTTCGATGGCCTGGCGCAGCATCGCCGCGTCGACATCGGTGCGGCCATAGAGGATGTTGCTGCGTACGGTGTCGGAGAACAAGAAGGTCTCTTGAAACACATAGCCGACAGTGCGCCTTAGTTCAGCGAGATGCCACGTGCGCAAATCGACCCCAGCGATACTGATGGACCCGACGTCTGGGTCGTAAAAGCGGGCCAGAAGGCTAGCAAGGGTTGATTTTCCAGCGCCTGTAGCTCCGACTAATGCAGTGACCTTGCCCTGCGGTAGGGTCACATTGAGGTCCTTGAGAACGGCCTTCCCACCGCAGTAGCCAAAGCTTACATGTTCAAAGACGATGTCACCAAGCGGGTGGGGTGCAGCTGCGCTGCTTGCAGTCAGCGGCCTAGGTTCTTCGACCGGGGCGTCTAGGACTTCAAACAGACGCCGCGCTGACACCATGGCCTTTTGAAAGACGTCGGCAATCAGGTTTACCTGCTCAAGCTTGCCCAAAATCGTGCCCATCGCGGCGCCGAGGATCATCAGGTCGCCAATCTGCATCTGGCCGCGTTGAATCAACCAGCTCGTCAGCACAAACAGCGCCACATGGGACAGAATAGCCACCGTCTTGAGGCTGGGGCTGAGTCTAGACTGCAGCTTGATCATCGCTGCCATGCGGCCGAGCAGGTGGCGATTTGCCTCGCCATAGGCTGCGCTTTCTCGCTTTTGGGCGCCAAAGGCCTTGATGACCTGGACGCCATAGATGGCCTCGGTAAACTTTTCCATCAGGAGGTCCAAACTCACCTGCTGGGCGTCGTAACGGGGTTGTGCCTGCTTCGTGAAGCGGATGACGATGTAGAGTGAAATCGGTGTCGGTAGCAGTGCCGCTAGGGCCAGCCACGGTGATTTATAGGCGAGTAGCGCCAGGTAACCGGTGACCGAAACGGTGATATCCAGGATGTTGATCACCGACACATTGATGAAGCCGCGGACCGATTGGAGATCCGATAGCGCGCGGTTGATGAGCTGACCGCTGGTCATGCGGTCGTAGAAGGCAAAGCCGACCTGTTGCAGTCGGTCATAGAGCTCGCCACGCAGGTGAAACACCGCGTTCATGCTAAGCTTGGAGTCCCAGACATGGCGCAGGTAGGTAAACAGACCTAAGCTGACTTGGCTTAGGGCCATCCACAGCAGCAGACGGCGTAGCTCGTTGACGGTGGTACTCGAGCCGCTTAGCCAGTCCCAGAACCCCGCGCCGGCAGCTCCCGCCTGATGCGGAATATGCGCGGCCACCGAGGTTATCGTCGGGCTCAAAAAGTAGACGCACAGGATCTCACTGCAGATCCTGCCGACGATGACCGTGGCCGTGATCAAGGCCGTCAGTCGAAGGTATTTCAAATACGAGAGCATGCGCAGCGCCAGGCCGACCTGGCTAGAGCGAGATATAAACATTGGAAACGACCTGCGGGCCCAGTCCCAACACAAGGCTGGCGACTGAGTCACGCGTCTGCCTCGGGGGCCGGGCAAAGTTTTAAACGGTTACGCTAAAGAGGATGATCTCCATTAGAACAACCGGAGGATAAAAAGGCAAGAAGCGGGGGGGCAAATTGCCGGCAATCCTGGGCGCCGCGGCCGTAGCTGGCGCCAGCATCTGGCACTCAGACGGTGTGGATGATGTCTTTCTTGGCAAAGCGGACCTTTTTGGCATGCTGCAACTCATCGTCGGCAGCGCGGTAGCCAAGGGCCACGGCGGCGACCGTAGCGTAGGGAGTTTTCCCCAGATTCAAGATTTGGTCGTACTGCACTGGGTCGAGACCTTCCATCGGGCAGGCATCGATGTGCAACAGCGCGGCCACCGTCATCAGCGACCCCATGGCGATATAGGCTTGGCGAGCCGTCCACTGCGCGGCGATGGCGGCGCGCGGTCCCTTGACCACGTCGCCGACGATGGCGTCATGAAAGCCCTTCAGGTTGGCGACGCCGATGCCGCGCTGCGTCGCGATCTCCTTGATGTAGCGCTCGACATAAGCCTCGTCCAATGCCTTGAGATGGGTGAATACGACAAAGTGCGAGGAGCCTTCAACTTGTTGTTGGCCCCAGGATACCGGGGTCAATTTCTTGCGTAGGTCTGGCGACTGGACGACGACAAAACGCCATGGTTGGAGGCCATAGGACGATGGCGCTAGGCGCAGCGATTCTTCGAGTAGTTCCCAGTCCTTGGCGGCGATCTTGCGGCTTGGGTCGAACTTCTTGACGGCGTAGCGCCAGTTGAGTTGCTTGAGCAGGGTGTCATGACTGATCTTGTCCATGGGCGTCTCCTGTGGATGAATGTGGCACTATTGTACCGCAGAAGACACCTTGGCGCACGGCGGCAACCGCCAATCGATCGGGCCTTTGCCGTGCTCTTGTAAATACGCATTGATTTGGGAAAAAGGCCTACTGCCGGCAAATCCACGGTGCGCTGATAGCGGCGACGGGTGCACGGCTTTGAGCACCAAGTGCCGCCTCTGGTCGACCTTCTCCCCCTTTTTTTGGGCATAGGCGCCCCAGAGGACAAAGGCGACCCCGTCGCACTCGCTGTTGATGACGTCGATGATGCGGTCGGTGAACTGCTCCCAGCCTCTTCGGGCATGCGAGGCGGCAAGTCCATGCTCCACGGTGAGGACGCTGTTGAGCAGCAAGACGCCGCGCTGCGCCCACGCCTCCAGACATCCATGCTCGGGACGGGCGATACCAAGGTCTTGGCTTAGTTCTTTAAAGATATTCACCAAGGAAGGCGGCGCCGGTATGCCGGGGCGGACGGAAAAGCACAGCCCATGCGCTTGGCCTGGACCATGGTACGGGTCTTGACCGAGGATGACGACTTTCACCGCCGGAAGCGGAGTCAGGTTCAACGCGGCAAAAATCTCTGGGCCGGCCGGATAAATGAGCTTGCGCGCCAGTTTTTCCTGCTGCAGGAACTGCCGCAATTGGCGCATGTAGGACTGGTTGAACTCGTCCGCCAGGGCCTCTTTCCAACTGGGTTCTAGGACAACCTTGGAGCTGTGGTCGATGGGGAACACCTCGCCTTTGGGTATCTGTAGGCATCACGTCGGGTCCTGTACTAACCTGATCTGGCTGGGTTTTGCAAGGTTGGACCGGCGAAAGCCAAATTTTAAAAAGTCATCCAATTGGCGCAGCACGAGCAGCGGTGTCAACGGCAGGATTACCAGCAGGTCGGAATTGGCCGGAACATAGTCCTGCCACCGAGTGTGCCAGTGCCGATCGAGGCTGAATTCCTCGCCGCGAGGCGGTACCGATTGCTTGGCAGCGGCCTCATCATGGTCTTGAATGAGACCGGTGCTGCAGTCGATGCGACGTTCGACCCCAGGTCGCTGCCACATATCGCGGATATTGCAGTGAGCGATGATGTCCTGGCGTAGCTTAGCGCCGCGTTCTCGCTGCTCTGGGGTGTCGCCGCGAATCAAGTTAGGGTAGATCGGGGTCTTCAGTTGGCAGGTTTTGGCGTAGAGCAGTGGTGAACCGATATCGCCATAGACGAACAGCTTGTGGTTTGGACATTTTAGCGCTGACCAGAGCAGCCGCGGTAAGGCGCGCAGCAAATAGAGCACCAGCATCCGAGCAACGAGGCGGCTGCGGCGCGCTTCGGGCTTGGTGATCGCCAAGGAGTAGCCGAGGTAGGTGGCGTGCGGTAGCGTGTTGCGCTTGATGACGCAAAGGCTCAGCAGTTCGTCACCCCGTACGGCGAGAACGTAGTCATGGCCTACGGTAAAGTAGGCATCTGGGTTGGCGACGCCGAGTTTGCAAGCCTCGGTTTGGATCATCGACCGCATCGCCTCTTGGTAGCGCTGAAGCGGCGGGCTACCTGCAGAAAAAAACAGCATCTGTGCCATGGCCTACCTCGTGGGGCAGTCGGGTCAACGCGCCGCGGCTAGCCTAACTAAAATGAGCTGTCGCCTCGCCACCGCAGGTCTCCTTATCAGGGAGGGATCCATGCACCAATGGGGACGAGTTGATGGCATTTTAGCCAAGTGTGGTGGACAATGCAAAGATGGACTAGCCTCGGTGGTGCCGGCAAAGCGTGTGTAAGCCATGCGGGTGTTCTTACGGAGAGACGAAACGAAAGTTTCACTCCTTCCTAGAGTATTCGCCCATAACCAGCTATTCTTGAGGCCGCGTCCCCGTACCCCCCATGTATCTCTCGGTCGTCTAAGAGCTTTAGTTCACTTCTGCCACGGAGCCCCGCGCCCATGTGGATCGTCCGCCTTGCGTTGCGCCGTCCTTATACGATTGCCGTTGCGGCCCTCGTCTTG
>JAPLFX010000032.1 GCA_026390445.1 Pseudomonadota bacterium | reverse complement strand
CTGCTTAGTTTGGCCGGGTGTTGGGTGTTGATATGGACCAGATGGTAAATATTATCCTCAGATTTAAGGCTCAGCCATAAACCGCCTTTTGCTTGGGCGACGCTACCTTCGACTACTTGGTAGCTCCCGATGTCGCCCTTGAACTTCACCACGTTGTTTGGCAGGCTGCGGATATCAAAGGTCGATTTGCCGCCGTTGTTGTGGGCGACGACGATGACGGATTGATTGCCGATGCTGCCCCCGCCGAGCAAGATAGCGTGAGCACCGAGGTTGAGCGGGACAAAAGTGCTTGGATCCACCGTTTCATCGCCGTCAAATGGGGCAAAATAGTGCTGCGGACTGGCGTCGCGTTTGAGTCCGCTGAGCAAAAACCCAGGCTTGTGACCACCCAGCCAGCTTAGGTCATCGATCTGCAGATCTTTATCGCGTAGCGGCCAAGTGCTGCACTCCACCTTGTCCGCGCGCATCAGTGCTGACCACCCAGAGGTGGCTTCATGGCTGCCAGATGTCGTGCAGCTGGCGGCGTAAGCCGAAAGAAGCAGGGGAATAAAGCGCCGCATGTTGCCTCCGGTACAAGAACTTTTTGCTAAAGGTTCTAGGTTTTCTGTCGATTTAGCTCAAAGGCAAGTGTAGCCCGCAGGGCGAGAGGCGTAAAATGAAACCTAATTTAATCACTAAACTCGCTCTAGTCCTGACCATCGGCGCTGCGCTGTGGCAATGCCAGACGGCCGTATCGACTGGAGGACCAGATCCTACCTTTCTTCCCTTTCTGAAAAACTCAGCCAATGAATGCTACTATATCGACGAGTTCATGCCGGTCCCCGATGGCCTGGTGTCGGGCAAATCCGGCGCCCTCGATCTGCGTTACTATAGCTACAAGCTTGCCAATTATAAAGAATGGCGAGCAAAGGAGATCATGCTCTCATTTTACTCAAAAAATGGTCGCTGCTGGTCGCTCTTTGAGGAGTATTACATCGCGCAATAGCGCGATGGAGCGCAGTCTGCCACATTTGTCCCGTATGTGATAAAATCGAGCTATCCCTCTTCTCCTGCCTTCTCTCATTTCATTTGGAGTCTCCTCCCTATGGCCGATTTCATTAGGGCATTTGCGCGGCGTGGAGCCTTGATTTGTGCCTTAGCCTGCGGCCTGATGGCTGCCGCTTGCGCCACGCTGCCAGCGAAGAACTACGTCGCAACCGGCAATCAATATGCCAAAGATGGACTGCTGCGTGAGGCCTCCGAAGCCTACAAAAAGGCGCTAACGCAAAAGCCCGGTAATATGACGGCCCACCGCAACCTTGGCATGGTGCTGGTAAAGATGGGCGATTATAAAACGGCAGCTCGCCATCTAGAAAAGGCGATGGTGAGCTTTGAGAAGGACTTCGACGCAAATTATTACCTGGGTGAAGCTTACCGGGCTCAGGATAAATACTCTGAGGCAATTTTTCGCTACAAAAAGGCTCTGAAGATTCATGATGGGGACCCTCGCGCGCTCAAGCCTTTAGCTTGGAGCTTCTTTAAGATCCGCTATTACAGCGAGGCATTAACGATCGCCCGGGAACTGCAAAAAGTTGCTGCAGATGACGAGCAGACCGGCATCATTCTGTCGCGCACCCTGCTAAAGCTGAAGCGCAGCAAAGAAGCGTTGGCAATCATCAGAACGGCGAAAAAGCAGGCCACAAAGGCGTCTCGAGCTTTCTACGATAGTGTCGAAGGCGATGTCCTCTACGAGTTGAATGACCAAGAGGGAGCGGCTAAAGCCTACCGCGCGGCGCTCAAAGATCAACCGCTTCTCGCCGGTGCGCTACTCGGTCTTGGGCGCTGCTCCCTAGATGGCGGCAAGACCAAGCAGGCGATTACCTATATGGAGAGGGCGGTGCGCCTCAGGCCGCGCCTGACCGAAGCCCATTACTACCTGGGTAAGGCCTACGAAGGGATCGATCGAGACAAATCCTTACGCTACTACCAGGTCTTTCGTAAGCAAGCCTCGGCCGATCCCGAGTTCATTGCGCGCTTGAACGAGGTGCGGCAAAAAATTGCCGTACTGCAAACGACGCCGGCTCGGTCTGCGGGTGATGCTAAGTCAGCAACCAGCCGGCAATAGTCACCGCTCCATGGACTACAGCAGCTTCATCTCGGCCTTTTGATAGCTGAGCAAGCTTCGCTTTGCCTCGAACAGATTTTTATACGACTCGTAGCGGATACGCAGCCGCTCGCTTTCGCCTTTAGCCTGTGCGAGCTTTTCGATGAATTCGACATATTCGGGATCGGTCTCGGTCAACCGACGCAGCTTCGCCTCGGTCAACGAGCCATCGTCCAGCCGGATGGTCACGCGCGACCGAACCGTTGGCTTTAGCAGCTCAAGTCGCTCGGCGTCCCGCCTTGCCGTGGCGTACTCAAGGCCGATGCGGTTGGCAAGGTGGACGATCTCTTCCAGGCCCAGCTTGTCGCTGCTGGCTGAAGGGTCTGGGCGTCGACCTTTTTGCTCCTTCGCTTCGCTCAACGTGAACTCCATCACCGGTGTTTCGCCGCCTATATCTTGGAGGCTCTAATACCCTGAAATAGTTGAGGTAATTAAGGACGGTTCAAGAGCCTGGCTGAGTCTAAAGGATTTCTCCGATATTGCCGATAAGAATCATAAGTTATCAGGCGAGCGTATTGACTGGCTGGCCAAACAAGAGAGATCATATGAAGTATCACCACACATCGCCAGACATGTCCACGCATGCATGCCTTAAGGAGGGGCCATGGGAGAGCCGCAGCTGCAGTTGCTAGTTCGACCGCACGAATTTTTTTATGAAAAGGTGACCCAGGCCTTAGCGAACCAGCAGGTACGACTGAGCGACGAAGTCGAATTTTACGTAGTTAATCTGCTGTGTGAGTTTATCGTCCCAGGCAAACTCGAAACCGTGACCGGCCAGCTAGATGCACTTGCGACGCCCCTTGCCTTAATGCTTAAGGAAGCGGTCGAGGCGCCGCCGGCACAGAAGCTACGGATCTTCAAATACCTTGGCGATACCAGCCTCTATTATGCGGGGTTTTTTCAGGACTATTTTAATCGAAAGGCGTTTAACCTCGATTACTATATTGCCATCGGTGCGTCTGCTTACAGCAATGTCTCGACGATTATGCGCGACCAGCACGGTGACGACCAATTTACCGAGATCTATAGTGGCCTGGCCGAGAAGTTTGATACTATTGTTGAGGTGGTGGCTGAGGTGTCAGAGACACCTGGCGCAGCAAAGCCAATCGATCTGTTGGCCATTTACGACCGATGGACACGCAACCATTCTGATCGTCTGGCGCGGCTGCTAAACAAGGCTGGCATCACGCCGATCCCGATGCCAGTGCGAGACAAGCAATGAAAGGCGCGGACTCCTTTGCCGCCATGGTGGTGCAGGTGGAACAGCAGATGGCTGCGTTCTATGGGTTTTCACCGCAAGCATCTGCCGCCGATCACCTCATAGATGAAAGCCAGCTGAGCTTAGCGCTCGGGGCCCAAACCCCGCCTCCAGGGCGTGCGGCGGTTTTTGTTAATTCTGGTGCCGATGATGAGCTGTTTATTGGTGTGCATTTCACAGCACCCTTAGTGGAGGGTCTCGTCGAGCACGATCCAACGCAACTTTTGGGCGACCATAACCTCGATGGCTTTTGCCACTTGGTGGAGGAGATCAGCCATTTTCATCTCCTGCTCAATCGCGCTGCGGTCGGTCGGTCGGTCAGCAAGCTCGAGCTTGAAGGCCAAGGCGAGATCGATAAGCTGCTTTTTGCGGCGATGGTTCTTGAACAGCAATGCGGTGACTCACACCTCATGCCACTGGCGCGCCGTTTGTACGATAGCGCCCACATTGTTGCTCAAGACTATGACCTGTATTGGCAGGCGACGCGTTATGCCGCACGCTTTTGGTATGCGCTATTGCAAGCACCGGGCGAGCCGCGGCGCATCGATGGCAAGGTACGGCAGCTGCTTCGTCTGCAATATGACCGGGCTTGGTCTGCCAAATTAGATGCTTTGCCCAGCGTGCGCCAACATGCGGCGTAGTTCCCACGACTCCGTGGGGTGGCCATCCTGACTCAACTCCTCAGCCAGCTCGCTGAGCTCTTTAAGCTGCTCCCCTTTGGCGATCAGCACTTGCGCGTCATTTAGGCCGTTGCTGTATCGTCCCATCGTAAAAAAGGCGCGGATGCGCTTTAGCACGATTCGGTCCGCATCTGGAGCAAGCGCCATCGCCTGCGAGTAGAGATAAACTTGTTCCGCGGCTCCGTCTGAACGGTCGGCCGCGGCCTCCAGTCGCGGCACGACAAAGCGTGGCGTCAAGCTGTAGTACGCCATGGCGCACCCAGCCACGACCAAACTAGCGATCAGCATGCCGCCAACCAGCGGCCGGCGGGCTTGCATCTGGTTGGGCCGCAGATTGACCATCGCTCCAGTCAGGATCAAGCCGGCTGCCAAACCACCAAGATGCGCCGAGTTGTCGATAAAGGGCATCAGCAGGCCAAAGCCGAGGTTGATGACCACGGTCATCAGGTAAGCCCGCTGCTTTGGCCTGCTGCCTGTCTGCGCTTTGATATGCGAGCCGATGCGGCGCTCAAGGAACAGACCGGCACCAAGTAGGCCAAATAGCGAGCTGGACGCGCCGGCGCTCATGGTCACGCTAAACGCAGCACTCGCCAGGTTGCCGAAGATTCCTGCCAATAGATATATGGCGACAAACCATGGACCACCGAGCAAGGTCTCGAGCTGATAACCGACCGCGTAGAGAAAATAGGTATTAAACGCGAAGTGGATCAGTCCGATATGCAAAAAGATCGGCGTCAGAAAGCGCCAAAACTCGCCCCGGGCGATCATCACCGTGTCCTTGGCCCCGAGCCTGGCCAGATCCACGGTATCTGGCAGCATGATGCTGCGGGTGTAAACACAGATGAGTAAAAACACTAAGGTGTTGAGCAGCAAGATACGTCCGGACCACGTATAGAGCAGGTACGTTAGACCATTAGGCATCTTTGTCGGTGGCATGCTTGAAGCCGTATTGTAAGGTTAAGCATCAACGACGGATGCTAGTCTACATGATGACGTAATCCGTCTGCGGCGAGTGCATCTCGAGATATTTGACGGCGCGCAGTTCGTGGTTACTGGCGCGGTTTGACAGCAGCCACACCGGGGTGGGTCCAAGGTTGCTTGGCAAGAAGATCACCATCTGTGCAACTTCGGCAACCGCGCCTTTGCTGCTGAGGATTTCGGCGGAAAGCCGCAACTTTTCGCCTTTTTTGACGGCGATATGCACATGATCGCTATGCAGGTTCAGGATGTCGAACTTACCACTTGGCGTAACCGCCTTAAACTCGACGTGGAATTCCCTCTCACTGCTGTGGTCAACCGCAGTGACGAGGTAGTCACCGCCCACTCGCAGCGGTGTTGCTTCCTCGGCAAGAGCGACGCCACCGAGTGCCCACATGGTCAACAAGGATAAGCGAAACAGTAGTTGGCGGTGAAGAACGCTCAATGGTGGACCCTCGCTTCAGGTGTCTGGAAAGTGCTCATGACTGTATCCCATTTCTCAGCCTGGCAACACAGCGCATCGGGCCATTGGCCTGCAGCCACCGGGCGACGGCAGCAATCTCTTTATGCAGCGACCGGTCGGTGTGCATCACCGGAGCCATGAGGCGAATCTCATCAAGCAGCGCGGCGATAAAGCCCGAGGGCTTCAAGGGCAACAGGAGATCTAGGCCCTGAGTGGCGGCAAGGAACTCGATCGCCAAGATATTGCGAACGTTGCCATTAACCTGGCGGGCCTTGCGGGCGGCGATGGGGCCCATACTGACGTGATCTTCTTGGTCGGCCGACGTCGGTATGCTGTCGATGCTTGCGGGATGACAGAGGATTTTGCTTTCCGAGACGAGAGCCGCCGCGACCACATGGGGGATCATGAAGCCCGAGTTTAGGCCGCTATCGCGAGTTGCAAAAGCCGGCAGGCCGCTTTGATGCGGGTTGGTGATCTTTTCAATGCGCCGCTCGGCGATGCTACCTAGCTCGGCGACGGCAATGGCGAGAAAGTCCATCGCCATGGCGATCGGCTGGCCATGGAAATTGCCTCCGCTCAAGACGTCGCCGCCGGTAAAGACTAGGGGATTATCGGTCACGCTATTTAGCTCGATATCCACCACTCGTTCGGCGTACTCGATGGCGTCGCGACTGGCGCCGTGCACTTGAGGCACGCAGCGAAAGCTATACGGGTCCTGCACCTTGCTGCAGTCGGCATGGCTGGCCATGATGGGGTCATCGGCGGTGAACAGCCCGAACACGTGGGCAGCAACCGCGCTCTGGCCGGGGTGCGGCCTTACTGCGTGGATCCGAGGGTCAAAGGCGGTCAAGGTGCCGCGGATGGCGTCCAGGCTCATGGCTGCGGCGATATCGGCACTGGCGGCAATGGTGCGCGCCTCGGCGACAGCAAAGGCGGCAATCGCCGTCATAAACTGCGTGCCGTTGATCAGCGACAGTCCTTCCTTTGCCTCCAGCTGCAGGGGCTTCAAGCCAGCGCTCTGCAGCGCTTCCGCTGCCGGCAAGATGCGCCCTTGCACGCGGATATCGCCCTCGCCCATCAGACCAAGTGCGAGATGGGCCAGAGGGGCTAAATCGCCCGAGGCGCCGACGCTGCCTTGGCAGGGGACTACGGGCAGTAGGTCATGGTCAAGGAAGTGGAGAATCTGTTCCATCGTACCTAAGCTGACGCCGCTGTGGCCGATCAGAAACGTATGGGCGCGCAGAATCAGCATGGCTCTGACAATCACGTCGTCAACCGGCTCGCCGACACCGCAGGCGTGAGAGCGTACCAGGTTGACTTGCAGCTGGGCCAACTTGGCTGGTTCGATGGCGACATTGGCGAGAAAACCAAAACCAGTATTGATGCCGTAAACGCGTTCCTGGCTCGACAGGACGTCTTCAACCCCCTTGCGGTACTGCGCTAGGCGCTCCCTGGCGGTGGGCGTTGCGACGACGTTTGGCCTAGGCGTTGCGGCAAGTTCAGCCAGTCTGGTGCTGCTGAGTCGCTCCTCGCCTAGTTTGAAGGGCGTGTCACTGCTCAATTCATGCCTCGCTGCTAGCCGCTAGATGCAGACTGTGGATCGCCTTGGCTCGGTCGTTTGCTCCAAAGACGAAGGTGCCTGCAACTAGTGCGGTCGCACCAGCAGCGGCGACTTGGGGAGCGGTTTGTGCGGTGATCCCGCCATCGACTTCGATGATGACCTGCTTCGCCCGGCCGCGAAGGCTTATGGCTCGGCTTAGGGTGGCGATCCGCTCGACCGTTTGCGGGATAAACTTTTGCCCACCAAAGCCGGGATTGACCGACATGAGCATGATCACGTCGACGTCGTCTAGAAGTGGGTAGACTAGTTCGAGGGCCGTACCGGGATTGACGGCGATGCCGACTTTTGCCCCGGCGGCGCGGATGGCTTGACATAGCCTGTGTGGGTGCCGTGCGGCTTCGATATGAAACACCAGGATGTCGGCCCCAGCACGGACATAATCCAGCGCCACCTCATCTGGATTTGCCACCATGATATGGACGTCTAGTGGGATCTTGGCGACTTTCTTTAGTGCGGCAACAAACGGTAGGCCAAACGTCAGGTTGGGGACGAAATGCCCATCCATGACATCGACGTGATGCCAGTCTGCCCCGGCCTTCTCGACGCTGGCCACTTCATCGGCAAAATGCAGGCAATCGGCGGCCAAAAGGGACGGCGCAACGATGATGGGATTCATGCCTTCACCGGATCGGTCGAGGTGATAGGGGCGCCGCGGCGGGCGAGTTTTTTGCGGGCCATGTTAGCCTTCAGGCGGCTCATCCGGTCGATAAAAACGATGCCGTCGATATGGTCGATTTCGTGCTGCAGGCAGACCGCCAGCAGTCCGTTGGCGTGAAGCTCGAAGGGTTTGCCGTGTTCGTCCTTGGCCGAGACCCACACCTCGGCGGCGCGATCCACAAACTCAAACAGATCAGGAAAGCTGAGACAGCCTTCCTGGAACTTGAACTTACCAGCCTTTTTGGTGATGACTGGATTGACGAAGGTGAACGATTTGTTGTGCCACCACTCCTTGGACTCTACCTCCTCGCCGTCGCGAGCCTCGCTCCAAGGAATTTCGATGGTGATCACGCGACGCAGATCCCCGACCTGATTTGCCGCCAGGCCGATACCGCCGGCAGCATGCATGGTCTCGTGCATATGAGCCACGAACTGCCTTAGCCCGGCGTTGAACTCGGTGACTTCGGCAGCGCGTGTTTCTAGGACTGGGGCGGGCCAAATGACGACATCAAGTACGGCCACGGCGGGTCCTCTTATCTGTGGGTCTATGGGTAAGGCTGCGAACCGACAAGATGAGTCTAGGTGGTTCGGGCCATAGAGTAGCAGAGGAGTACGCCGCTAGGCGAGGTTAAAGCGTGTGGGTATCGTCGGGCGTGTTCTTCGCAAAGGCCACGTGGACCGCCCGCTGCAGCCGGTGCCAGGCGTCGTTGAGCCCCGAGTCGATGCTGCGCACGACCGGGTTTTGCACCAACAGCTCGTTGGCGGAGTAGAAGATAGGCCTTCCATCCCAACGAATAGACAAGATAAAGACCCAGGCAATCCCCACCATCATAAGCCTGAGAACGTACTTAAACCGTTCGTTCATATTGCCCCTCCTCCGATTGCTTTGGTCTATAGTACGACTATTTTAAAGAAATCAGTATGCCTGCCACGGCAAATGACTAGCGACTAAGTGGGCTTGCTCCGCCCCCTTGCCGTCCACGAATCGTCGCAATCTTTGCCGGCGGGATACTCGCTGGCCAAGTCGTACTGGCGCTGGTCGCTTGATGTTCGATTCGCAGCTGACCCCTGTCGAGCTCAAGGATGGCCAGCATGAAGGCCACGCTGCCACCGATGGCGCGCTTGACGACCCCCGCCAGCTCGCGGACGGGCGGTGAGGGTTCGTTGGCGACCTCAACCGTCAGCGCTAAGGTGCCGTAGTTCATGTAAACAAAATCGATGAATTCTCCGAGTGCTGGATAGTCGTGGTACGACTGGACGTAGCGGGGCATAGCCATCGCACCGGCAGTGAGCTTGGCCAGCGTGTAGTAGAGGTCATGATCCGGCGCCCGGTCGGCGGTATGCGCCCAGGCCCAAAGCACCCCTTCCATGCCGGAATGGAAGGCCAAGGCGGCGCGAAAGCGCATGCTGCTGACAAGATCTTTGACCAGGCGGATCGGCTTGGTCTTGAACGAATCCTCGTCGCTGCGGCCAGGAAAAGCGTAGTCGCGATTGGGATCAAAGCCGCGGGCGTCGAACCTGGTGCCAAGGGCAAAGCCATCGGGGTTTACCAGGGGTTGGAGGTAGATAGCATAGCTGCTCAATAGCTCTTTGAGCAGCGGCGCCTGGTGATTAAGGATGAGAAAGTCGATGAGCCCAAGGACGGTTTCGGTGCTGGCGCGCTCGTCCCCATGGTGGGTTCCGTTGAGGAAGATCGCCGGAAGGTTCTCCGGATCGCCGCGGCTAATGACGAGGTAGTTTATGGGACGGCCTTGTTCCGACCTGCCGAGGTGATGAAAATGCACGAGCTCAGGCCGTTCGCGCGCCATCTGAAGCAGGTAGCTGTCAATGTCGTCTTGCGAATGATAGTGGGAAAATTCAAGCGCTAGCGCGTGCGTCGTGGCAAACAGCCAGACCAGCAGGCCCAGCAGGGGCTTCGCCATGGCCCTTCACTCCGTTGATGGTTGGAACGGAAAAGAGAAGAATTCTAATCAGGTAGGTATAGGTTAAATGGTAGCGGGCCAGGGCTGGGCCTGTCAACCGGATGAGTGGCCGATCGGCCAGTTTCTTTCTGGCAAAACTTCTACTGGTTTATCTAAGAGACCAAGTGCCGTTTAGCCAGGCTGGAAGGCATCGCGCAGAATCGGCTCGTAGCCTTCGGTACGCGCTGCAGCGAGTACTTGGGTGAAGTCGTGAGAGATGGTAGCTCCGGCCATTTGCGTCACCTCATCTTCGGTCGGTAGGTCAAAGTCGTTGGCGCCGTAGCGAAGCCCTTGCAGTGCGGCCTCGTTCTTGGTCAACACGGAGGTCCGGATATGTCTAATATTGTGCAGATAAATCCGGCTAACGGCGAGCCAACGGAGGTACTCGGTAATACTTAGTTCAGCGCCGCCGAGGGCGTTGTTCCAGGGCTTATAGGTCCAGCAGAGAAAGCTAGTGAGTCCACCGCCGACGCTGTCTTGGAAGGACCTTAGACTGGCCAGGTGGTTGAGGCGCTCCGTCAAAGTTTCGTCAAAGCCGATCACCATGGTTGCTGTCGAGCCAAGGCCCGCCGCGAGGATGGCTCGCTGCGCTAAGAAGTAATCCGCTACTGTGTACTTGCCGGGACTGTGCCGCCGTCGAAAGCCGTCATCTAAGATCTCGGCGCCACCCCCGGTGATCCACCGGGTTCCTGCTTGGTGCAGGATCTGCGCACCTTCGTTGTAGGGTATCTTCGAGAGCTTGCAGCTGAACATGAATTCGGCCACGGTCATCTCGTAAAAAGCCAAGTCGTCGCCATAGCGGGCGTGGATGCGCGAAAATAACTCGGCATAGTCGTGCAGTCGCAGCTGTGGATGGAAGCCGCCATTGAAGCCGACCAACTTGCCGCCGAAGGCTACCAAGGCGTCGATCTTGGCGCAGACTTGATCGAAGTCGAGTAAATAGGTCCCGCTTTGGTGCGGCAGGCGATAAAACGAGCAGTAATCACACTTGGCCACGCAGACGTTGGTGTAATTGACGATCGCCATTTTGATATAGGTCGCGGTCTGCGGCTGGTGCAACCTGTCGCGTACTATGGTAGCTAGCTCGCTGAGCAACTGGTCGCTAGCATGCGTCCACAGGGTCTCAGCTTCCTCCGTGGTGATGACGGCGCCACTGCGAATCCTGTCGGCAATGCATTCAACCGTCGGCGAAATCACGTGTAGGTCCTCTGTGTAGGTGCTTGGTGGCGGCGCCTTCGCTGCTGCCGCGCCCCACTTTAGCTCGCGGGGGTGATCCAGGCAAGAAAGCGACCGCCTAGCGCCAAAGTTAGAGGTTGATAAGCGGTGTCGACCAGATTCTTCCTGCGGTTGTCAACGAATTCTTTGGTTGCTTACCTAGGGAATTTTGTCTAAAGGGTGAGTCGCTAAGCGAGCCTGCACAACCGAAATGCCAGAATCCAGAGTCTTTGTGGTGGTTGTAGCGGATGTACAGCGAGGAGAGTCAATCATGGATATCTTGCACTTTCTCAAGTCCCACCATGACGCCATTACAGCGGCTTGCAGTCAACTAGAGACGACGACCTGTAGCAACCAGCGGCGTCTGGAGTTTGTTGCCCTAACGCAGCGATTAGAAGCCTATATGACCCTCGAACAGGACTATTTGTACCCTGAAATCGCTGGTCTATTTCCGGGTGCCGATAACCTCGTGGCGATTGGTGCAGCCAATGCTGCGATCATCGATAGGCGCCTGAAGTCACTGGCAAAGCTTTGGTCTAAGAGCGGTGAGGAGCAGCCTGGTTTTGCCCCGCACCTAGCCGAGCTGCATGCTGTTTTGGTCAAGCATTTTGAGCAGGAAGAGCAAATCCTCATGCCCAAGATGCGCACCCTCATGCGGACCGAGGACCGTGAGGATCTCGGTCAGGTATTTGCCGATGCCGAAGCCGATGGCCTCGCTGCGCTCTTGCTCAAAGCCAAGGACAAGACCGCGGCGGTCGGCAGTCGCAAGCGCGCTTAGTCGTGGTGAGGGCTGGAACAGGCCTTGACCGCGACAAGCAAGACGCGATACGTAGTCTGCTCCCGTATGCCTGAGTTAGGCACAACATTCTTTGCTACTGTGGGTTTTGTCATGAAGAATAGCATTATCGCCCAGTTCGAAAAGCGCGTTTTTAGCGAACGCAAGCAACACCCAGCCTTCCGCTCGGGTGACACCGTCCGCATTTCCTATAAAATCCAGGAAGGTGCGGATAAGGCAAAGTTTCGCATCCAGCAATACGAGGGCGTGGTGATCCGCTTCCGCAAAGGGACCGCAGACTCCAGCTTTACCGTGCGTAAAATCGGCGCTAACGGCGTTGGCGTTGAGCGTTGTTTCCCCCTCTACTCGCCGTTCGTTGACTCGGTGGAAGTGGTCGCCTCGGGGATCGTCCGCCGCTCGCGTCTATACTACCTGCGTGATTTGGCTGGTAAGGCTGCACGTATTCGCAGCCGTTTCCACGGCAAGCGTGAGCTCATGGCCATCCCAGGCGCAGACGCTCCATCGCAGCAAGACACCGGTGCCGAACCAGCTCAGTAATGGGTGAGGGCATTGACGTGGTAGTCGATACACGGGCGGCCTTGTTCGCCCCTGTAAACGATGGCTAAGTCGATTCTGATGGTGTTGTAGGCAGTTTCAAGGCGCGAACTCATCGCTGTGGCACCACGCAGCAGGGCTTCGCGCTTTTTACGTGGTAAGAGTTGACTCAGTTCGCGTTCCGAGTCTGGGCGGTGGCGACGCGCCTTCACTTCGACCACGATCAGCGTTTGGCGTTTTAACGCGACCAGGTCGAGTTCAAAGCCAATGTGACGAAAGTTGCGAGCCAGGATCCTCCACCCTTGTTGCTGCAAGGCAGTCGCAACGTGGTGCTCGGCGTCAGCGCTGCGACGCTGCTGGGGCGTGAGGTTTAATCGGGGCAAAGCTAGTCCGGTGCAATGGGCAAATGCCGTGCTGCTCAATCATAGCAAGGTGTAGCTTGGTCCCGTAACCGACATGTGAGGCAAAGCCGTAGGCCGGGAACAGACCAGCCTGTTCGTGCATGTACTGGTCTCTGGCCTCTTTAGCTAAAATGGATGCTGCGGCGATCGAGTAGCAGAGAAAGTCGCCCTTAATGACAGCCTGCTGGGACCCAGTATAACCAGCTAGCGGCCATTTGCCGTCGATTAGCAGCATATCGATGGGCGTTCTGCAGTCCCTGATCGCTCGTCGCATGGCGAGAAAGGTTGCGGCGACGATGCCTTGCCGATCGATCTCCTTGGCGCTAGCGCTGGCGACTTGCCATTCGACACAAAGATCGATCAGTTGGGGCACAAGCTCCGCTCGCTGTTTGGCCGTCAGCTGCTTCGAATCTCTGATCAGCTGCCGCCGCTTGCTCGGCAGGCGCTTAAATTTATTCCAGTCGATGATTGCACAGCCAGCATGGACCGGCCCGGCCAGGCAGCCGCGCCCGACCTCGTCGACTCCGGCTAGACACATGCCCGACTGTAACAAGCTGCGCTCAAGCCGACCCCGGGCGCGCGATAGCGCTCCCGGCGACTGAGCCACTACAGACCTTTCTTGATCAGGTCGACCAACTTGGTCTTAGGCACGGCACCAACGACGGTGTCGACCACCTTGCCGTCCTTAAACAAGGCGAGGAAGGGGATTGAGCGCACGCCGTAGGTCGCCGCGGTGTTGGCGTTTTCATCGACGTTCATTTTGCCGATCGTGACTTGGCCCTTGTATTCCTGAGCCAGGGTCTCAAGCAGTGGGGCAATCGCGACACAGGGTCCACACCAGGGGGCCCAGAAATCGACAAGCACTGGTTGGGTGGATTTCAACACCGCGGCGTCAAAATTCGCGTCGGTGATAGAGGTCGTGTGCTCGGACATATGCTCGTCTCTCCTTCTATGCAAGCGCCACATTCGGCCAGATTTGCTGATGCTTGTCAAGATCTGGTCGGCGCCGGCTTATGTGGCACGGCTAAACATGACCAGGTACACGGTTCTGCCGCCGTGATTGAATGGGCGTCGTTGCGTTGTCATATCTTTTAGACCAGAAGCAAAGCGCTGCGCGACCGCCTCGGTCGGCGCTAAGGCAAAGCCAGCCAGGGCTCCTGGAGCGCCGCTGATGGTTTTTGCCAAACGCGGATACAGCCGGTCGACGGCGGCACGGTCCTCAAGGCGTAGGCCAAAAGGCGGATTTAGCGCAATGAACAGGTGGCCGTCGCCGGCCGGCCAGGTGCATTCGAAGAAGTCGCTGTGGATGATCGTGAATGCGCTGGCTTCACCACCCGTCGCCGTCACGTGGTCGTTGAAGTTAGCGGCATTGATGCGCAAGGCCTCAACTTGGGCCGCGTCATCGTCAATGAAGGTGACCTCTAGATGGCGGTCTTCCGCCTCCTGCATCTTAGTCAGCGAAGCACGGCGCATAAAGTTCATGGTTGCTTGTGGGATGCACGGGAAAGCCTCAGCCCCAAGGGGGCCAAAAAAGATCCACGGCGGAATACGGTGCAAGGCGATGGCAGCCTCAAAGCCCAAAGTTCCGCTGCCAGCAAAGGGCACCAAGATCCGGCCTGGTTGGTACGATGCCCCTTGGTGCTCGGTAGCAAAGCGCAGCGTCGCTTGGATGCAAGCGGCGGCGATATCTTCCTTCACCGTGGCGGTTCCAGCCAGGGCCTTTTTATAGTGACGTTGGTACAGCGGGCGCCCGGCGAGACTCAGTGCAAAGGCGATGCGATCATCAACCAGACGGACATCGAGCAGTTGCCGTGCACTCACCTTTGGCACCTCGCCGATGCCATGCTTGGCTAGTGCCTTGCCGACAAGTTCGGCGACTTTGCCCTCATGAAACACATGGCTGGAGGTAGACGCCACCCGCAATCCTATGCTGGTCCCTCGTGTTAACAGAAGCGGCCACGGTACGGCGGCACAGCGGTCTTTGATTTCACCGATCGATCCAGCTCGCCCTGATCCGACCATCCACAGCACTTCGCGTGCTGTCGTCAGCAGCGCCGTCAGGGACACTAAGGTGCGCAGGCTCACCTGCGTGATCGCAATCGATGTTGGTGTAAGCTGACACTGAGGTTGATCGGCTCCGTCGACCTTAAGCGTGGCCAGAAGTGCCAGGATTTCAGCTAGGCACAGGTCACCCATGCCCTTGGCAAAGCGCACCAGCGCCTCTTGCGGCCGACCGAGGATCTGCCGTTTAATTAGCTTTTCATACGCAGCGCTACCGACTGGGGGTATGGCCTCTGCAGAGCCATGAGGTTGTTTGAGCATGGCTTGTTTGAGTTGTGCTGGCCTAGGCAATTTCAACGGTTAACCCCGATGCTGCGACGGTGGCGTCGAGGATTCGACCACCAACTTGTTCCATAGCTTTTTTAACGGCTTGATGCTGCTGCGGTGGCGTGAAGACAGCCATCACGCCGCCGCCACCCGCACCGCAGACACGGCTGAATTCGGCTCCGGCTGCGCGCGCAGCGAGGTCGATCCGCCTCGTTTCTTCGGTTTCGATGCTGGGCCACATGGCGATGCGCTGACGCCACTCTTGCTGCGACAGCTTCAGGGTTTGCCTAAGATCGCCCGCCGTGACGGCAGCGGCGCAGTCTTCTGCCGTGGCACCGAGGATCTCGAAGGCAGCGAGGAGTTCTGGATCCTTGTCGAACAGGCGCTTGAAGATCTCCCAGTTGTTCAGTGCCGAAGCGCGTGATTTACCGCTGTAGCAGAGGATGAGTTCATCTGTGAGTCCGGGTAGCTGGGCGGCCGGCAGGGTTTCGACCTCCACCTTGCCAAAGGGAAAACGCAGGATATTGACACCTCCACGCATGCCCCCCCAGTAGTCCTGAACCCCAGTGGGTGCATGGATGAGCTTGGCTTCGGCATCCTGGACGACCCGGATGAGGTCAGCTTCGCTAAGTCCCGGCGCCAGGCCGTGCAGCTCGCGCTGCTTTTGCAAAGCTCCTGCAACGGCGACTCCCAAACACGACGACCCACCCAACCCGGCGCCAGCCGGTGACATGGCGTTGGTTTTGATGGCTAGCGGTGCCCTCTCCGCCGACCAAAAAGCGCCGAGCAACAGCCCCAGTAAGGGTAACTCGTGATTGCCGACGACCGTCGCAAAATCGCCTTTAGTCGCCGTTTCCTGATCAAGGCTGATGAGGTGAAACAAGCCATCCGGACTGGGCCCGACCTCAGCCTTCGCGTACAGGGTTACCCCGACGTTGACGGTGGCTTTATGGCGCAACAGATGGTGAATCGGCCATAAGTCCAGGGTACCACCGGCTAAATCAATCCGCGTCGGAGCTTTGGCCCGGACCGTTTGCATAAATGTCTCCTGCCTTCAAATCGTCCCTGTTATAGTGAGGTGCCCGTCCGCACGTTCATCTCAGCTCGACTTTGGCGCTTTTCGGGACGGCTTGGCCAGCCAAAATCGAGAAACCACCGGATTGAGCCGGCAAGAGTCCTTAGCATGTCTTCTAGCCCTGTTTTCTCTGGTCGTCGCCTGCGTGTTTGCTACTGGAGTGCCGAAGCGCGCGTGGTCGACGCTGACAGCATGGCTCTGGAGCAGCATCTTAAGCGTCTTGGCGATGTCACATTGACTCACTTGAAAGCTCTGGAGGGTCCAGAGGCTGCCCACTGCGACCTGTTGATCATCGCCGCGCAGAAGATTGCCGCTGTCGACTTTTCGCGCTGGCTGGGTGGCTTACGCGGGCGCATCCAAGCTTTGGGCACGATTTGGACGCCCGTGGTGATCCTTGCGGATATTCCCTTTGAGGGCCTGAGCGAGATCCTGCCGACTGCAGTACAGGATAATTGGTACTTCGATATATTAGCGCCCGCACATTTGGCCTCGCTACCGATTCGCGTGGCTAATTTGGTGCGCATTCATGACCACCTACAAGAGCTCAAGCGCTACAGTGCGGCCCTCGAGGACGTCAGTACCAAGGTGACCACGCTGGAGGCGCAGGTGCGCCAGATGCGCGCGAGCAACCAAGAGCCATGAGCTATGTCGATGTCGAGGGCCTGCGCCCTCCTGAACTGGTTGCGCACTATATATTAGCTTGTCAGGGGCAGGCCTTATTTCTCCCTTACCAAGACTATGCTGTGATCGACGAGTGGCTGCAGGCGGCACCTGATGTCGATGCCTTATTGCTGATTCTAGCTGAGTTGCTGCCACCTTTTTTTGGCGGTAAAGCCCAGCGCCCTGGGGCTCAGGCAAAGGCGAAATCAATGGTGGGCCTGCGCAAGCTGGTCCTGCGTCGGTTGCGTGACCTGAGTTTGCACCAACCATGAGGTTTTTTGATGAGTAAGAGTGATAGAAGCAGCAAGAACCTTCAGGCAGTGGTCGATGGGTTGAATATCGGTCATTACCAGCGGCACATATTCATCTGTACCGGTGACAAATGCTGCAGCGAGAAGCAGGGAAAAGAAAGCTGGGACTACCTTAAAAAGCGTATGCGAGAGTTGAACTTGGTCGATGACTCGGTATTTCGGACGCGCGTCGGATGTCTCAGAGTGTGTCGTGATGGGCCCGTTGGCCTCGTCTACCCCGAGGGTACCTGGTACAAGGATTTAACTCCTGAACATATTGAGGCGGTGCTACAAGAGCATCTGCTTAAAGGCCAACCGGTTGAAGCACTCACCATCGCCCGTAATCCATTGCCGGCTTTGCCCTGAGCTATTCAGCGCTTGCCTAATCCTCATGGTCTAAAGAGGCGCTTGGGTGCAGTGGGGACTCGCCATCTCCCTCCTCGTCAGGATCCGGGGCTTTACCGGCGATGCGAAAGCCCTCGTCGGCCCAAGCTATGATGTCTTCATTTTTGCAGCGCTCACTACAAAACGGCCGAAATGGGTTGGCGACGTCGTAGACAACGCTTTTCTTACATGTCGGGCAGCTGGTAAGTCGCGCTGGTCGGATCTTTGGTTCGGTCATGGTTCATCCGTTATGACGATGAAAGAGTACGTAGGCGTTCGGGCCAAAGGAAGCGCGGCAGGTCTGGTGCTTCGCCGTGGGCCACGAGATCAGCGAGGCATTTTCCTGCCCAAAAGCCAGTGGTCAGGCCGGCACCCATAAAGCCAGTCGCAACCAAGATGCGGCCGCTACCAAAAAATGGTCCAATGAGCGGTAGCTCGTCGCATGGATTGATGTCAAGCGAGGCGTGGCTGGATAGTACCTTGACCCCCTCAGCAAAACTAAATGTCTCGCGTAGTGTCGCCAAAAGCTGCGCCGTGACCTTGGGTTCGACGCTGGGCGTAGTTGCTTCAATCCCAGCCATCGGTCGGAGGTAGCGTGCACCACCTAGGCGCAGCCGGTTGGGTGCTGAAAAAACCCCCCATTCGTGGGTGTTGTTGGCACTAAAGGCGGTACCCACAGCGTGCTTGGGCAGTTGCTTGAGTGCCAGATGTAGCCATTGATCAGCGAAGCTGACAAGAGCTGGAGCCAGGTCCGGAAGGAGGGCTCGGATTTGGATATGGGCTGCGGCGACGACGATTTCGCAGGAGATGGTCGAGCCATCCACAAGCCGTAGCAACGGAGCGCCACCTGCGTCATCAATGGCTTGGACCACGTTCAAGCGCGGCAGCGTAGCAGTGTCGCTTTGCAGTTTATTGAGCAGTGCGTTGGGATCGACCCAGCCGCCGCGGCCACCGTCGCTTTGGACGCCGAGGATGCGGCTTTGCAGGCTTTCGAGGAGTCCATTTGGGTCAGTGCCTGGAGCGTCGATCAACTGAGCTGAGAGACCGTTGGCTGTCATCTGCGCCACGGCCAAAGCGGCCTCCCTTTGTTCGCTGGGGCTTACAAGTAGTCGTAACCGCCCGCTTTTTAAGTATTTAATGCCCCCCTGCTGCAGGTAGGCGACGAGCGCATCGAACGCCGCGTCGCCAAACCGCCATAAGGCTATGGCCCGTTCTGCCGTGTGCGCTTGCGCTACCCTGGTGAAATTGTCGACTTGCCCGCCGCTGATAAGTCCAGCCGAGCGGCTAGTGGCATTCGCTTCAAAGCTGGGCCCGGCAATGGCTAAGCGGTGGATACCGAGGCGCTTTAGGTGGTATGCCGTGGCGAGTCCCGAGATACCGGTGCCGATGACGACGACATCGAAGGATCTTTCTATTCTCATCAAAAAAGCCTAGACTCGATCATTTGACCGGTTAACGGGCAGCCTCCGCCTTGCAACAGTAAACTATATGAACAAAATTATATCGATATTGGTAGGGGCTTTAGTCTGGGCGGCGGCTTCGGCAGTTGCATCGGCTGAACCCCAGTCCATTGCGGTGCTGGGGTGGGCCCTGCCTGATCTCAGCGGTGCCGTGCCGCAGCGAGCGGCTGGTGACGATCCCGTCGTCGGTCGGCAGATCTGCCCCGCGTTGACGCGCTTAAACCTCAGTCTAAAAAAATCCGAAGAGCTGTTGCTTAAAAGGGTCAGCCACGAGCATCCCAGCTCCGGGGACGCCGTAGTCTTCCACTATGAACTACGACCAGGGCTCTTTTGGTGGTCTGGCCAGGCCGTGACGGGGGCGGAGCTAGCGGGTTTTTTGCGCGCGCAGCTGCCCCTTCTTGCCGCGGAACGCTCAGATGGTCTGTGGACAGTGCCAAAGTTTGAGGTCCGCACCGATGGCCGGCTTGGGGCGAGCATCCACTTTCAGCAAGAGCCGCCGTTTGGGCCGTTTATCGTCAACGGCGCACCATTTTTTCGCTCGGTAGACGGCGGACAAAAGTCTTCCTTTGCGTTTGAGTGCGTCGGTCTGTACCGCCCCACCCTCAAGCCCTTCGGTCTGCTATTGCTACCCGTGGAAAGCTACAAATCGACCAAGGAGCTACCGCAGGTGGCGATTTACCAAGCAGCGGAACGGCCGGCGAAGCTACCTCCGCAGTATGTAGAGCTGCGTTACGCCAGTGCGATCACCAGCACGCCTGAGCAGCGTCCTTCGGATAGAGGCTCAGGCTGTAATCGAACGCTGGAGCTGCCGCAAGTAGCCATGATCGTATGGAACACTCAGAATGGGCTTATGGCTAATCCAGGACTGCGTCGGGCACTAAGTGCGCTGATACCGCGCGCCGCCCTGGTGGCTGCTGGTACAGCGCAGTTAGCGGAAGTCACCTCGTCGCTAGTACCTCACGAGCATCCTGGATATCATCACCAGACCTCCACCCATGGTTTTGATTTGCATGCTGCTTCGGCGGAATTGAACCGCCTAGGTTATATACGAAAAACCTCTGGGTCGCCGCGTTTGGACAGCGCCGGAGCGCCGCTCACATTGACCTTCGTTGCTTATGGTCCGTCACCCAACCTCGCCGAAAAGGTACTCGCTGATACCTTCGCCGCTGTTGGCATTCGACTGGAGTTTAGGGTTGGTAGCAAACAGGACGCGGACAGCCAGCTCTTTGATGGGACCTTGGCGCTGTTTGACATCGACTGGCCTCGTCTTAATCTCCTTGGCAATTTTCACCGAGGTCGCAAGGTTTATGGACCATTTAATGCACCAAGCGATGCGGAGCTGGACCACCTTCTCGAGCGATATGCAGCAAGTTTAACGACGTTGCTGCCGGATTTTACCAGCCTCATGCAGGTGCAAAAAAGGCTCGCTGAGTTAGAGCCCGTCACCGTTCTCTTCCGTCAGAAAGCTTGTCTGGAGAGTGGACCAGCCGTGCGTCTGCCTGCCGGATCTCTCAACCTTCGCGACCCAGACTGGTTTCGCCGCCTCCTGTTATAGGAGGGGCGGGCTTTTAGTTCTCAGGAGTACAGAAATGATCATTTTAAAATCAGATGCAGAGATTGATGCGATGCGGGCTGCTGGCAGATTGTCAGCGACCTTGCTCGACTTAATCGGCGATTACGTCAAACCGGGTGTGTCGACCCTTGAGCTTAACGACATCGTCCATGACTATACCGTCAAGCAAGGCGGTATTCCCGCGCCGTTAAACTACAAGGGCTTCCCGAAATCCATTTGTACCTCGGTCAACGAAGTGGTGTGTCACGGCATTCCGAACAGCAAGCAGAAGCTGAAAGAGGGAGACATCATCAACATCGACGTGACCTCGATCGTCGATGGTTTCCATGGTGACACCTCGCGGATGTATTTAGTCGGTCAGAATATTCCGCCGGTCGCACGGCGACTGACAGAGGTCGCACATGCTTGTTTGTTCAAAGGGATCGAAGCCGTGCACGACGGTGCTCGGACCGGTGACATCGGCGCTGCAATTCAACGCTATGCCGAGGGGCAGGGGTTTAGCGTCGTACGGGAGTTTGTGGGGCACGGGATCGGTCGAGTGTTTCATGAGGACCCGCAAATCCTCCACTATGGGCAAGCCGGAAAGGGCACGCGACTTGGGCCTGGGATGGTGTTTACGATCGAGCCGATGATCAACGAGGGTCACTGGAAGGTCAAGGTACTGCGCGACGGGTGGACTGCCGTGACCATTGATAAAGGCCTCTCGGCCCAGTGGGAACACACCCTGGGTATCAAGAGCGACGGTGAGGTGGTCATCCTGACCGAGTCACCCCTTGAGATAGCTGGTCGGCCGAAGATGTGATGGTGTCGACAGTGGGCGTCTGTCGAATCAATAAACATGCAGCCCGTGCGTACTTTCAGTGGGTTACAGCGCCTTCGTGGTGGCACGTTGTTTGCTTGGGGAGAACTGAGACACTCGGGTGGGTGTTTGCGACCCGGAGTCTTCCCAACGCTGCTGTAGACAGGACTTTCCCCATGAATGATGCCGCCCCAATCTTCGACCGCAAGTTCGACCAAGCCATGTTGGAGCAGCTCGGTACGCTGCGCATATTGCGACTAAATATGGCGGAAACCCTGCTTAAAAACCTCTCGGTCACCACCGAGCAGCTGCTGGCTCGTGGATTGGTCGAGGCTGTGGACCAGAGTGAGCTGCGCCAGGAATTGGTTGAGCGTATCCGGACGATGCGGGAGCGCCTAGCACACCCCGAACGCATCTATGTTGATGAAGTCGAATTCTACGATGAACTCGTCGACGAAGATTTAGTCGATGATGAAGTTGTATGGCAGGACGACGAGCAGGACTAATTCAGCCGCCGGCTGGCGGTTGGTAGGCCACTGGCTCGATGAACATGCCGTTAACCCAGACCATATCATCCGGATCCACGAGGACTTTGCCTGGGTCCGCATCCGGTGCGGGCACTTGATAGTAGAGGACCCGACCAAGGCGGGCGACGTGGTCGAGGATCACCGTCGTTCCCACCGCGATCTCGCCTTTCCGAGTCGTGCGTTCAAGGTATTTGATCCGGTAGAGTGGCACAGCGTCCTGGTAAACGGCCTTTCCTCCAGCGAGCTTATTGGTGATGCGCCAGGTGTAATACTCGGGGTGCTCAGGGATCTGCACACCGGGAGTTATTCGCATGGGATCGGCCGGCCGGGGTGTCGGCGGTTGCGGATAAGTATGATGGATCTTGCCAGTCGGTGGTGTCGCACCAACCAGAGGCGAGCTAGTTAGCAACAGCAAAGCTAGGGCTGCTCCAAGTCGCATGTCGTACTCCTGAATCGCGTCGTTGCTTCAGGATGATCATCGGCTGATTGCCGCTCGACTTGAGCCAAGACGTGGTTGGGCTGACTATCCGAGGATGACGTCTTTAATGTCGGGTAGGTGCTCTTTGAGGATCGGCACGATGCCATTAAAGAGGGTTATGGCGCTTGATGGACAGCCAGAGCACCCTCCGTACATTCGCAGGGTTACAACGCCATCATCGACATCGAGTAGCTCGCATCCGCCCGCATGAAGCTGTAATTGCGGGTTTATTTCGCTCTCGATGAGTGCTTTAATTTGTTCAATCATAAGACGGCATTCGGGTTAAACATGTGAGGTCAAAATATACACATTTAGAATATAAGGCGGCATTTTAATGTGGCAAGGGGCTAATAATGCCTAGTGCCAGAGATCCCAATCAGCAAAATAATCAGGGCAATGAATCCCGAGTACAACCACGGGCGGTGACCATTGCGAAAACTCGATCTCGGCCCGAGAAGGACGCGTTGCAAAAACGTCTGTAATGTCTGGCTCATAGTAAACCTCCGAGGAGGCGGTCGATGGTCAAGCTGCCGAAGATGGCGAACAGGTATAGGCAAGAGTAATGAAACACCGGCATTGCGCCGCTGTTGTCATGCTTTTGGTAAAGCTGCCAAGCCTTCCAGCAGAAGTATAGAGTCGCCGCTAAGCTCGTCACAAGGTAGAAGGTCCCGGCCGCGCCAAAGCAAAACAGGGCGATGATGGGCGGTATAAGCGTCAAAGTGTAGGCAAAAATTTGGCGTCTAGTGGCTTCGTCACCGCGGGTGACTGGAAGCATCGGGATATTGGCCGTGGCGTAGTCGTTTTTGTATTTGATGGCCAGTGCCCAGAAATGAGGTGGGGTCCACAGCACAATCACGCCAAAGAGCACCCAAGCCGGCCAGCCGATCGTGCCGGTGATCGCCGCCCAGCCAATAAGTGGACCAACGGCGCCAGCAGCACCACCGATGACGATGTTTTGATCGGTGTAGCGCTTTAAGCATAGGGTGTAGCCAAGGACGTAGAAGGCATTGGCGAGGAAGGCCACCGTCGTCGCCAGGGGGGTCGTCCAGTTGTAGAGCACAAGTAGAGACGCTACGCCTAGAGCTGAGCCAAAGACGAAAGCTCCCTGCGGAGACACTTGTCCAGACGGAACGGGCCTGTCGCGGGTGCGGTTCATGACCTGGTCGAGATCCGCATCGAGCAGATGGTTGAATACCGAGGCCGAAGCGGAGGCCAGATAGGTACCCAGCAAAGCTGCCAGTGACGTAAGTAACGGAGGTAGTCCGTTGGCGGCCAGGAGCAGTGCCGGGATAATCGTCACCACGACCAGCAGCGTGATCGTCGGTTTAGTGAGTGGTAGGTAGCTGCGCCACGAAACGCTTCCCGCCCTCGGCAGCGCTGTTATGTCGAGAGATTGCACCGTGATGGTATCCTTTGCGTTGTGCCAACAGATCGATGCTGGCAAGGAGGAGCAGGCTGTAGAGTGCTGCTGCATTCGCTAGATGCAGCGCCGAAGCCCAAATCGGCAAGGAAAAATAGATGTTGATCATACCCAATCCGATCTGCGCGAGGACTAGGAGAGGTACCAAGCGGACGGCGCGCCGCGCTGAACTCGGCAAGCGAATGCGTGAGCCGAACGTGCTAAGACAACAGGTGTAGATGAATAGCACAAGGGCGAAACCCCGGTGCAGCATCTGCAATGCCTGCGGCAGATTTGGGGGTACCATAAAGGACCCGTTGCAGGTCGGGAAGTCTGGGCATGCTAGGCCTGCGTAGCGGCTGCTGACGGTGCCGCCAATGCCGATCTGGACGAACATCAGGAAGGTCGCAGTGATGAACCCAGCACGAATGGACAGCGGCGTTGGAATATGCTCCTGAGTGTCAGGCTCCGTAGCCAGCGAGTGGGCCCTCATGGCCATCCAAACCAACACGGTAAAGAATAGCAGCGCGTTTATGAGGTGAGCAGAAACGGTCGCGGGGTCGAGTAGCTTTAGGACTGTTAAGCCACCGAGTACGATTTGGATGCTGAGAAGGGCTGCGCTGGCTGAAAGTTGTATGGTGAATAGACGACGCAGTAGTCTAGAGCGAATCAATTTAACGCCTGCAGTGATCATGAGGCAGCCCAGACTTGCTGCGACTACCCGATGAAACCACTCGAGGAAGATATGGGTGTCGAACAGGGGCACGGCTTTGCCGTAGCACAATGGCCAGTCAGGGCATGATAAGCCAGAGTTTGACGCCCGTACGAGGGAACCGAGGCAGATCAAACCAAAGGTGAGTGAGGCGGCCCAGGTTAGAAGCTTGGTGAAACGCCGAAAGTCCGCACGTTCGTGCTCTGAATATTGGTGCATGATTGTGATGGTCCGAGTCCATAAACCAGGTCAGCACGAAGCCACTCCCGACTGATTACCAGCGGGGGGTCAAGCCTACCCAGATCGGGAAGAATACACACAGATAAAACATGACTGGGAAGAGCACCATAACGACTAAAAGGCTAATCCAGCCGACCGCCTCTCGACGCGGGTCCCGCTGCGTTTTCAACGCCATTGCATATCCCTTCAGGAGTCAAGTCATTGGATAACGTTCTATCATGCTCCCACAATGCCAGCAAACCCCAAATCGAAGCCTGGCTGCACCGGGGCGAGGCTCGCTTGGTCAAGTTCTCGGTATACGAGCACGTTGCGCCAAACGCCCTTGACGTAGTCTTTGGTCTCACCAAATGGGATCAGCTCAATGAATGCCAGGGGGTCGCTATGACCGCGCCGCTGCAGCCACAGAGCGACGGCATATTCGCCTGCATTATAGCCAGCATAGATCGCTGGAGGAAAGCCTTTGAAGTGGGCGCCAAGAAATTTTAGATACTGGGCGCCGAGGCGAATATTTGTGGCTGGCTCTTGCAGAAGCTCATCCAGGGGGTCCGTTCGCATGCCGAGTTCACTGGCAAAACGCCGTGCCGTAGGTGCTATGAGTTGCATGAGGCCGGTTGCGTTAGCGCTGCTGCGAATGTCCGGCGTGAAGCCACTTTCTTGCCTGGAGATGCCGAGTAAGACCTCTTTGGCGACGGTGCTGGCTTCGGCGCTATAGGAGTACTCTGCGGTAAAGGGTTGGGCAAAATAGATCAACAGCTGGTCGGGCCAGGACTGCCAAAAGTCGGGAACCTGCTTGGCTAACTTGGTCGTGATATTGATTGCGGCAAGGTAGTTACCGGCCCGAAAGTGGAGGCGGCTCAGGTAAACATAGAGTTGGGCGCGCTGGCGAATGTCGCCAATCGGTCCGAGTGCTTGCTCAAGTTCATTGACGGCCTCGCGCGCGAATGGTCCAAGGTTTGCCGCCGTGAGGATTTCCGCCCGACTGAGGAGCGGGCGCAGGATGGTCGACTGGCGGGTGGTCTGCAATTGGAAATCACGGGCAAGAGCTAGAGTTTGACTAAGCGTAGACAGCGGGCCAAAAGTCTTAGGCCATTGGGGTGCCCCATCTTGCAGGCCTGCCTCCTTGCAAGCGACCACGGCATAATAGCTGAGGGGGTGCTCATGGATCAGCTTGGCGACTTGGGACCGTGCCCCGGCTTGATCGCCCAACTTGGCTGAGGTGCGGGCAAGCCAGAATTTAAGTGTCGCCTGGAGCCACTCCTCCTGAGTCTCTAGTAGTAGGCTGTTCCAACGCTTGCGGGCGCCCGCGAAATTACCGTCCAGGTAGTCGTAAAGTCCAGCGTTCCAAGTCAATCGCTCGTGCCAATCCTTGGCTAGGTCGGGGGTGTCTAGGCCAAGCAGCGTCAGCGATAGGGCGCTGGTGAACTGCTGCTGCTCGACGGCGACCCGAAAGGCCAGGGTGTGGTATGCGTCGGCTCGCAGCGAAGCGATCTGCTCACGTATCTGCGGCTTAAACTGGGCCCGTTTGATGGCTATTTGCTTGGTTTGATCTAAGGCGCTTTGTGCGAACACCTTGGCATGTTCGTAGTCACCGACCAACGCCCGATAGCGGGCCGCCCACAGGGTCTCATCGATGCGCCGCAAGCTCTGGGCCTGAGCGCTCAAGCCCAGAGCTCCGGGGAGTAGTCCGGACTTGCTCCACAGCACAACCAATGCGCTGTAAGTTTCGGCTGCCTCGGTTCGTAAGCCGTTGGCTCGCTGCAGCGCTGCCAAACGTCCGGCTGCCTCAATCGCCATGCCCAAGGTCTGAGGTTGGGCGGCGAGAAGCGGATACGCTTGTTGGTAGCCCTGTATCGCTAGGGTCGGGCCCAAACCGCAGTTGTCCGCCAGCAGTGCCTGCCAATAGGCGCGTACCTCTGCGGTCAATGACTCGCTCCAGGCTTGCCAGTCTTTGCTGGTCTGGACCCGGGCCTTGCACACTTTCACTGCGATTCTATGCAGGAGCGGGTCACCGTCCGGCAAGGTCGCTAAGTGTGGTGGCGAAACCTCGGCATTGGTTTCGGTCTTGGCTGGAGAGGTCAAGGAGTCAGCCGTGAGCCATTGCGGCACGGTGCTTTGAAGCAAGGGAAGGATAGCCTCATCACTGGTAAGACTCTTTGCGACCATGTAAGGGCTAACGCTGCCATTACGGGTCTCAGCGGCGATCAGACGAGCTAAGACCACGGGGTCGGATTTGTGACCGAGGTTATCCGTATACGCTTTAAGCCATCCAGTAAGCGCCATTTTGCCAAAGCCCGAAGAGGTGAGCGTAAGCGCTTCGAACCAGGCCGCTTGGGCGCCCGCTTTATCACCAAGAGCCGCTTTGTTGGCAGCATTGAGCAGGGCGCGTACATCGCTGACGTCAGCAATCAATTCGGGATGTCCTGAAGTGACACGGTCCAATGATCGTAGGGCATAAGCAGGAGTGCTTGGATCGCTTGCCGCTTCTTTGCTCACCTCAGTTGGGCTAGGCGTCGGCGTGGGTACGGACTCGGCCGGAGGAGCCTCGCCTTGGTCTTCGGTGGTTGTGGTGCATGATGGGACGATCACCAGAGACGCAAGCGTTCCGATGATGGCGCAGAGTCTTCTTTTCGAGGCGTTGTGGCGCATCGCTTGTTCCTTGCCATGGATCGTTAGATCTTGGCGTCCTATGATCGTGATGGGATGGTCAAATCCTAGCGTTTCCGCCTGCCTGTGTCGAGGCGAAACAGCCGTGGTCGGCCACTCACCAAAACGGCCAGCTGCTGACCCGAGAGCCTTAGGGCGCTGACTTGTTCAACGTTATCAATCGGTAAAAGGTAGCGGGTCGTTAGCTTTTTTTGAATCTCGTAGACTTCCAATAGCTGGTCGCTAAACAAATAGGCATGATTGGTAGCGCTAATCGCCATTGCGATGAGACGGCGCGATCCTTCGACTGGAATGGACGGGCGCATGATGCCACTTTCGCCAAACCGCAGCACTGCATGATCGGTATGAGTCATGACATCACCGTGGGCGCCATCCGGCAAGGTTAGGCTGTGTAACGGATGTTGGGCAGAAAACACGACCCGCCCCCGTGGCGCTTTTAGTTTCAGATCAGTGCGCCACAAGTCGTTGCCTCGCACGGCCCATAGGATATGGCTGTGGGGCTCGTAAGCCATCGCCTCCGCAGTCGCAAAATTGGTCACTTTCGACCTGGGTATCAGGGTTTTACCATAGCGATCAAATTGCATGATGCCGCCGCTATGGAGAAGCCAGTAGTCATCCGCTTGGCCGGAAAAGCCACGGACCTTGAGACCTGGGGGAAGTGGGTAGCGAAAAATTTCATTTTCCTGCCAGTGGATTTGAAACAAGGTGTTATCGGCGGCCACAAAGAGATTAATGCCGTCGCCACCCAAGTAGCGCAACGGTGCCTTGGTTTGAGAGTCGGTGTCTTGCCATAGCACTAGGCGCTGTAGCGAGTTGGTGCCGATGCGCCATTGCCAAAGGGCGGTGCTTCCGAGGATCATTAGCGATTGTTCATCGGGAAAAAGCAGGTCGTTCGCCGGTAGGTCCTTGGTTAGGGAGCTCAGTTGAAAAGGGGGTAATAGCAGCTCGTTCACCCGCCCAATAGATTCCGTTTCGGCATGCTGGGGTTCGTCCGAGTTGGCGGGTGATTCTTTGGCCTGAGCCCGGTAAGCCGAGAGAAGAACCGTGACAAGAATCAACGTGGGCACAAGTGGCTTCATAGGCACTCCCGGCTTGACCGCTTTGAATAAGCAATGCTTAGCGAATCAAGTATAGGATGGCCGCGCCAAGACGTCGATGACCCGCGCTAAGATCATGGCTTCGGCAATAGGCCGACTTTTGAGCTGTAAGTCAGCTGTCTGACATAGGCCTAATGCGAGGACGAAGCGTCTTACATCGCGATTTTTTGCCATATAAGGCAGGTAGGTCTTGATGACAAACGGCGACAGCCGGGTGGCGCTGGCCAAGCCTGCAGCTGATTGGCCGCGGGCTTGGGCTTCGGCAATCCGGATGGCATTGCGGCAGTGGCTGGCAAGGATAGCCAAGAGCGCCAAGGACTTTTCGCCTCGAGTGAGCAAGGACGTGATGAGAGCCTGGGCTTTGGCCCAGTCATGCTGCAATAGCAAGTGGTCCAGCTGCTGTGCGTCATCTTCGCGTAGCATCTCTAGGTGCGGGGCTAAGATCCGGGCACTCAATGGTTCCCGGCAGCCTTCTGGTCCGAGTATGAGAGCCACCTTGCGCAACTCATTGGCGTGTTTGACGAGGTCGTCGCCGTGCGCCTGCAGCAGTAGTTGCATGCCATCTTGGTTGAGTTTTAGGCCAAGGCCATCGGCCAGAGCGGTCAGGACTAGCGGGACTTCGTTTGGCCAAGGCGCAAAGCATGGTATCTGGTGGGCCTTGAGGCGGTGGAACTCCTTAGCCAACGGGGTCGGCAGGGCATCACCTTGAAACACAAAACATAGCTGGTTGGCCAATTGATCCTGGCTTTTCAGTCGGGCAAGGACCTTGGGCAGGTTCTTTGCGCTTTCCGTTCTGCGAAGGATATAAAAGGTTGCTGGCTCAAACAGCGATGTCTGTTGCGCAAGCGCAAGCAAACTATTCTCGGTCAGCGTCGGGGCTTCAAGAGAGGTGGTGGCGGCCCCAGTTGCCAATGCTTTGTCTCGCAGCAGCCGCAGCGACTCTGACAGCAGTAAATCGCAGCTGCCATAGACCATCATGAGCCGAGCAGTCCCGTCCCAGGAGCGGCCGTGCGCGACGACGCGCAACGCTGCAGCATGATCCTTATATGCAGCCCGTTTGATGCCTTTTACAGCCATGGTTATGCCTCTGCTGGAATGGCCTTGGCGGCAAAGGTCAGCGGCAGCTCCCAAGATTTTTCCAAGGATGAACGCTCTAGTTGTGCTTTGTGCAGCTCCACTTCCGGGTGGTTACCAATAGGGTGGCAGAGATGAAGGATGGTGCGATCGCTGGTAAATTGCACCTCGATATCCTCGATGCGGCGCTGGCGGGTGCGGTCGAGCGCGGCGGCCAAACGGACAATACCAGCGAGGACGCGCAGGCGCCTGACATCGCTGGTCGTTAACTCGACGCACTCGGCGTGGTCGGCAGATGGTAGGCCTTTGCGCTGGAAGCGCGCGATGAGCCCCATGAGCTGTCGCTCTGCTTCGGTAAACCCCGGCAGGCGGCTGTTCGATATGAGATACTGAGAGTGGCGGTGGTATTGCGGTGCACTGATGAATTTTCCGGCTTCACGCAGGAACGCCGCAGCTTTTAGCAGCTTCACGTCGGCCTGCATGGCTTCTTCGCTGGCATCCGGAAAGCAGCGAGGTGCCAGCTGTTCGTACAAGCGAAGCGCCAGGCGCTTGACGTGTAAGGCATGGCCCTCATTGAGACCGAGGCGGCGAGCAAATTGCAGAACGCTATGCCACTGGATGTCTGGCAGCTCGCCCTGACGCGAGCCGTTGGCGCGGTAAAAGGTGTCCGCGACGAGGCCTTCACGTAATCCGAACGAGGTGATCACCCATTCTTTGACGCCTAGCAGCCGGGTGATCTCTTCCAGCACGGCGGAGCCGGCCATGATGATCTCAGCGCGTGCCAAGTCAAGCCCGGTGGTTTCTTTGATCCTCTGTGGCGTCAGCAGGCGCAGAAACTGCTCACTGATTTTGAACAAGTCGGCTTGTGGCAGCACGTAGCCATTTGGGTCCGACATGGCGCCGTTGCCAAACAGGCGAGCATGCAAAAAGGCCAGCGCCTTTGCCGTCCCAGAGGAGGCCAGCATCTTTTGGCATTTGAGCTTGCGGGTTTCCTGCTCAAGCGGTGCGAGACGGGAGCGAATGTGTTCTTTTAGCGCCGTCGCCGCCTCCGATGTGTAACCCTTCTTAAAATACTTTTCAGTTAAGGTCACCGCACCTAATTTGACGGAAGAGACGAAGGCAATATCGTCATCGCGGGCGGCGATGATTTCGGTCGAGCCGCCACCGACGTCGACACCCAAGCAATAGACTCCGTTAAGCGCCAAGCCGTAACGCATGCCGAGAAAGACGAGGCGAGCCTCCTCGATCCCATCGATCATCTCGACTTTGATGCCGGAGCTCCGTTCGATCTCACTGAACAAGCGCTTGTGGTTCTTTGCCTCGCGGGCGGCGTGGGTGGCGACGGCTCTGGTGGTCGCGCCATAAGGACGGATGATCTCCTCCATGTGCTTAAGCGCTTCGACCGTTCGGCGGATGCCGTCCTCGGACAAGTTGCCATCGTCGCCGATGGCTTGGCCCAGGCGCAAATTGACCTTATCGCTATCTAAGATGCGCATTTCACCGACGTGGTCCATCTCAGCGAGAACCATATGGGCCGAGTTGGTGCCGATGTCGATGGCTGCGATGGTTTTTTTCTGCAGCTGAGATTGCGGCATGCGCCATTTACCAGGTGTGCGAAATCAATTAGGATCTCGGGGCTATCGTCGTCCAACTGACGACGGTCGAAACTACGTCAGGTGGGCAGAAAAACCCAGTGGAAAACGGCAGCTAAGCAATAGGTAAAGACACCGTGAATAGATCGCCGAAAAGAATATTAAGCTTGCTTTTTCATATGGTTCCGGCCGTAGTGGCGACCCTGGTCGGTGGCTGTAACCGCGACACTCGGACCAATGCTATCAGCATCGATCCTGCACGAAATGGCAGCGAGTTAGCCAACACGGATTCGAAGTATTTCGATGGTTTGCCGTCGATCAGCGATGATGGCAGCCTGGTGGTCTTCATTTCAGGTCGCGACTCTACCACTGGGGTTTCTGCCGTACGTAAGGCCTACAAAGCGTCATGGACCAACGATGCCCCGCCGCAGCTGGCAGCTCGGGTTACGGCCAAAGACCTCGGCAACGAACGTCTCGCCAAGCTCTCCCCCGACGGCCAGTGGGTCGCCATCCAAGTGGAGAAGGCTGGACAGTACGACTTATATCTGCAGGATGCGGCTGGACTGAAGGACCCGGTGTCCTTGACCAATGATAGTGCGGTTGAGCAAGGCTTCAGCTTTAGCCCGGACAGCAAGCTTCTGGCGTGGGTCAAACAAGCCTCAGACAAGGCAACATCGGTGGCGGTCGTTGTCGCCATCGGTGGTGGCTCTGCCACGGAGCTGAGTTCGCAAGTAACAGCGTCGCCTAGCGCTGATTATGTGCAGCAGGTATTCTGGATTCCCGCCACGAGTGGTTACATCCTGGCGATCGGTTCCGTGAATCCCCAGTCGCTGCAAAGCGGAGTTACCTTGGTCCAGCGGGCGTTCGCCACAGCAGCCGAGGCGCAGACCGCGACGTCAACGGCGTGGCTTAGTGGCTTTCCAATCCGCAGCGGCGTGATGCCTAGTGCGGGCGCGGATCGCGTCTTGCTGGTGCGGACCAACACCCGCGACGATGGGACATTGGATGACGTCAACACGCCGCAAAGGGGAGACTACGTGCCACCGCCGCTGGTCATTACCTCGGCCCCGGTGCGCTCCGAGCCAGACTATCGCGCGCTGACCGCAGGTGCGCCTGCACAGCGTTATACTCCGACTCCTGGCTACGATATTGCTGCCGCAGCGTTGACTAATGGCGGCAAGACCGCCTTTATGCTTGGGCGCTTTTACTATCGCTGCGCCGGTGATTCATACGACGCCACTGGTTCGGCCTTTGCCATTGGCCCGGCAGATGCAAGCAAGGCGCCAACGCTGGTGTTGCCTCGGCTAACAGCGACAGCAACGACCAATCGCGACGGTTATACCAACGCCTTTGATTTTGCCGGGGGAGGCTTGTGTGACCGCAAGCGTGCCGATCAGAGCGTCAGTCGCCTCGATGATAAGATGCTGGAGATGGCGGTGATGCGGAAGGCAACGGAGACGACTTACCGCATCGTCTACACGACGCCGATCGCGTCGTACTTCGACGGTATGTGTCGGCTCAAAGCTGGCGATCAGGAGGTTTGGGTGCTGGATGTTCATGATGGCAAGCAGACCTTCTACCCCTTGAGCAAAAACCAGACCGCATTGAGCGATAGCGATCGCGGCGACAATGGGCCTTGCCCTTGGCCGCTTGGGGTCTTTTAGCTAGACACGCCGAGGAGCTGACGGGCCTGTTCGCAGTCCATCGAGATCTGGCGGCGAAGCGCCGTCAGGTCGGCGAACGCCTGCTCGCCGCGCAGGCGGTGGGCAAAGTAATAGCCTGCGTGCAGGCCATACAGGGCATCTGGCCCAAACTCACCAGTCAACAGGTGCGCCTCGATGCGCGCCGCGGAGTCGGGCCTTGCTAATGTCGGCCGGACCCCGATGTTGAACACTGCGGGATGGACGTTGGCAGGTCGAGTGGTGATTTCAGGCCGCTCAGCCGAGCCTAAGCTTGCTTCCAACCAGACGTAACCAGCATAGACACCGTACTTAGGTAGTAGCTGCTTGACCTCACCCAGGTTGGCGGTGGGGAAGTGGAGGCGTCGCCCCAATTGGTCGCCTTGTTCGACGATGCCCTCTAGGACATAGGGGCGGCCTAGCATCAAGGCGGCGGTGACGACGTCCCCGTCCTCGCGAAGGACCGTGCGGATGCGTGTGCTGCTGATACTTTGGCCGCGAAACTGCACGGCGTCCCCGATTGTTAAAGCCAGGCCATCAGCCGCAGTGCATTGGCGTAGGAAGTTCGCATCTCCCAATCGCTGGTGGCCAAAATGAAAATTGTCACCAACGACCAGGGCCGCTGCCGTCAGCTGTGCGCGTAGATAGCGACGGTAGAATTCGTGATGCGTCACGCGGCTAAATGTCAGGTCAAATCGTTGGACTAACTGCTGTTCTATGCCAAGCTCACCGAGGCTGCGCGTCTTCTGGTCCTCTGTAAATAATAGAGCCTCGCTAGTCACGGACCGAAAGAAGGCCTCAGGGCGCGGTGAAAAAGTGATGGCGGTCGAAGTCGCCGCAAACCTTTGACCATAGTTTTTGGTTGCCTCGATCAACTCCTGATGGCCCAGGTGGCAACCATCGAAATTCCCAATGGTGACCGCCGTGCGCGCCCCTTTGACGGGCTGGTAGGCAGAAAAATCGGTCACTTGAATCACGTCTCTATCCCTGCTACGGTGCGACGGTTAGCGGCAAATCCGCTTTGGCTGAGTCCTGTGTTCATAACGGAAGAATCAAACATGGGTGAAGCTCTAAATGTTTTTTTACGCCATTCGGAAGGTCTGGGCTCGACCTCGTTCTTTGCCTTTCTGTTGACGGTGCTGGTGCTGCTTGGTTTATGGGCAGGGCTAGGTCAGCTGCCGCTCGCGGATATCTTTAAAGGGCCTTCAGCGCGGCAGCTGTTCTTGACTGTGCCTATGCACGTATCGGCGGCAAAAGCGCAACCTGAAGTTACGCCACGAAAAGCTGCCGGACCGCGCGACTTCTCCGGCTTTGTCACCGCCTTAAGCACCGATAAGCTGACCTTTATAAGTCCCCGTTCCCTCCCTAGAGGTGAAAAAATCACCATCGATCTCAGAGTCTTGCCGGACTTTCCCGAGGCCGGCGGGGGGTATCCGGTGGTGGTGACACGAAGCCGCCCGATTACCCGAAAGGCAGATAGCTTTCTGGTGGATGCTGCGTTTGATGGTCTGGGTGACGAGCAGAAGGCGCCTTTATTGAGCTATCTTCAGCGCTTGAGTGGACCTTCGCGGTTGGCACTAGGTTAGGCGTGGCGATGCCTCAAGCCATCGATGGCAAAACGACGTTGCTGGGACTTATTGGCGAGCACATCTCGTACACGCAGTCGCCTGCTTTGCACAATCGAGCGGCACAGCTTTTGGCTCGTAACGAGGTCTATTTGCCATGGTCGATGCCCGCTGCGGACGTGGCGGAGTTTTTACGGTTGGCTTGGCGTTGGGGGGGGGGTGGCTTTAACGTCACGACCCCGCACAAGGAACTGGTCGCAGGACTATATCCGAGCTGCGGTCTAAAGTCCGTCAACACGCTGTTTCGCGGCCCTCATGGCTGGCAGGCGACGTCCACCGACGGTGAGGGATTTGCCCATGGGCTTGCGCGTTTGGGTCGACCCTTGGCTGAGTTCACCCGGGTGATCATACTCGGGTCTGGTGGCGTCACCACAGCTCTCCTTGCATTTATGGCCAAGCAGGTTGGGCCGAAGCCAGATCTTTGCATCGTTCGGCGCAGTGCGAGCCGAGATGCTGCTTTGACCGCTGCGGCGCAAACCACGCTACGTTTTGTCGCGTGGACCTGTGATGCCTTGCAACAGTCGCTTGTCGCAAGTGACGAGTCGTCCTTATTGATCCAGGCCAGCAGTGCGCCGCAGTTAGGCGATGATCTTTGCTTCTTAGTCCCTGCCCTGGCGGGCTTCAAGGGCACTGTCTGCGACCTAGTTTACCGCAAGCCGTCAGCGCTGTATCACGCTGCTGTGGCTATGGGACTGCCGGCTCAGGATGGTGGTCCCATGTTGATCGAGCAGGCAAGGCTGTCGCAGCAGTTATGGTGGGGGCAAGCGGCGGCCTTCGACGATTTGCTGGCCGTACTTAGGGCCGGTCCATAAATAAGTTGTACAGTTGGCTGCCAGCTGACGGCCAACTGTGCAACTTATCTATGGACAGGCCCCTACGGCGCCTTGATGGACTTTTTTGGCTGATAGAACAGGTACTCGCCAACGTTGCCTAGTGGATCTCGAAAGTACACACTGCGGCCATCACTGCGGTCATAGGGGCCCTTCAAGATGGTGGCTCCGTGCGCGCTGACATGTGCGGCGAACTGGTCGACCTCTTCGGCCGATGATGCAAAGAAGCCATAGTGGTCGAGTGTTTGCCAGCCAGCCTTAGCGGCTCCTGGGGTGACGGTCTCGCCGCCATGCTCAGGTTTGCTCACAGCCATGCGGGGCGTTTTAATAGCTAATACATCCCGACCGACATGCAGAAACAATAGTTCGCCGCGATCCTCGCTGATCTCAAGGCCCAAGGTGCCGACAAACCACTCGCGCGCTAGGGCCATATCCTCGACGATCAGTCCGAGGTGGTTAAGTCCAGAGATTTTAAAGGTCATAGTCCCACTCCTGGCGACGGCACGCTGTCGTGACCAGGCGTATTTCGCAGTGGCTTCAGGGAGGGTGAAACGGCTGTTTTAATGATGTAGGGAAGGTCTCTTAAAAGCGAGCCGTGCAGTGGCAGGCGTCGCAGATGAAATGAGGCCTGGTCACCGAACTCTTCATCATTGCGTCCACGCTTCAAGGTGACTGCCCCGATGAAGCCAGCATCGCGCACGCAGCTCACGGTCGTTGCATCATAGGCCCCAAATGGATAGGCAAAAAGCTTTGGCGATGTCCCAAGGTGATCGGTCAAAAGCGCTTTTGACTGCATTACAGAGCGTCGTTGATCGATATAACTATGATCGGTCAGATTGGTAAGTTCGTGGCCAAGACTGCCGATGTCCCAGCCTTTCATGGCCAACGCTTGGATCGCCCCCCAATTCATTTGATCAGATGTCGGCATCGTGGGGACGAACAAGGTCGCAGGCGCGCGTAAACGGTCCAGCCCCGGCAGGACTTCGGTTAGCAGATGCTCGTCGGCGACATCGAAGGTTAAACAGGCAAATCGACCTACTGGAGCCGCGAGTGCTTCGGTGACTGTGGTGACACGGTAGGACATGAGGCGAAGCGAGCGAACGAGGATGTGCAAGTAAACACGAGCTAGATGCTTCCATAGAAGCGCCTTAGGTTGGGTGGCTGAGTTGGGGGAAGAACGACGAGTCAGGCTAAGGATTAGTATTTTTCTCGGGAGTGGCAAACGGTTACCTTGTTCAAGTGTAGATTGGATTGGTGCTTTTGTTTGATTATATTTAACTATCATGACAAAGTCACCATGAGGAAATTTTAAGACAACTCAGCAGGCCCAGAGCTGCTTCACTTAGGCCTGGTGTTGATTTTCCTCTAAAACCACAAAGATCCATGCAACTATCGATGGTTAAGCGAACTCTTGGTCGATCGCCGCGAGGCTTTGGCAGTGTCGCCACAGCGGGACGATCTGCCGCAGTAGTACGGATGCCTGCGCAATCGTCAGCTGGGCATCCTTATCGCTGATGGCCCGCGGCGGATCCGTGTGGACCTCGAGAAAGAATCCGGACAGATAGCCGGTGGCTGTGGCTGCACGGGCCAGTACAGGTGCGACATGGCGCTGGGCTCCGGACACGATGCCGCCGTCGCCGCCTGCGGCAGGAAGTTGCGTACTGTGAGTGATGTCGAGGAGCACTGGTGCGCCTGTCTTGGCCATGATCGGTAGCGCTCGCATATCGACGACGAGGTTGCCGTAGCCGAAGCTGACGCCGCGTTCAGTCAGCCATACATCGCTTTCTACCTTGGCTTGCTTGGCGCTCGCGCGAGCCTTGTCGACGATACTGGCCATAGCGGCCGGCGCCATGAACTGCCCCTTTTTAATATTGACACTGCGCCCAGTGGCCGCCGCGGCCGCGACAAGGTCGGTTTGCCGGCAGAGAAAGGCGGGAATTTGCAGGACATCGCAGACCTTGGCGACTGGTGCCACTTGGTAGGTTTCATGCACATCGGTCAATAGGCGCACACCGTACTTCGCCTTGATATCGCTAAACCACTGCAAGCTGCCCTCTAGGCCCACGCCGCGAACGCTGCTCAGTGAGGTGCGGTTGGCCTTGTCGAAGCTGGCTTTAAACACATAGTCAAATTGCAATTCTTGCGACAGTTTGACGAGCGCAGCGGCGACCGTATCCATCAATTCGAAGGACTCGGCCGCGCAAGGGCCGGCGATGATCAAGGGGCGGCTTAGGGAATCAGTCATTATTTGCTCTCCAGGGTCCGAGTTATTCATTGACTATCACAGGTGGGAATAATACATAATAACCTCCTTTTCGGGGCCAATGGCGCTTTAGCTCAGTCGGTAGAGCAGAGGATTGAAAATCCTCGTGTCCCCAGTTCGATTCTGGGAGGCGCCACCATTTACTCCATCAGGAAAAGGTCCATCCTCTTTTGAGCGGCCGTGGTATATTCGCAGCAAGTGCTCATGCATCACGAGGGAAAGCAGGTAGGTTGATGGCAGAAGTTTTAATCGAAATCATCCACGTCATCGTTGCTTTGTTCATGATCCTGGTGGTGTTGGTTCAAGGTGGCAACGAGGGTGGCGTTGGCGCTGCCTTTGGTGGTGGTAATAGTTCCGGAGTCTTCGGGGCGACCGGAGCGACGTCGATCTTAGGCAAGCTAACCTACGGTGCGGCGGGGATCTTTATGTTGACTTCAATCACTCTCACCGTGCTTCAGGGCAAAGGCGGTGATATAGGACTGAAACAGAGGCTTAAGCAGCAGGCAGGCGAGCAAGCGCCGGCCCCTGTGGCACCGTCTCCAGCCCCAGTGCCGACGGCCAAGTAAGTTCGATCTGTGACCAACGGGCGGTCTCCTCCTCCGCCAGGTTGTATTTGTACTGGGCCGGGCCAGTTATTTTTGATGTTAGATGCGATCGTGGTGAAATTGGTAGACACGCCAGTTTGAGGGACTGGTGCCGCAAGGCGTGGAGGTTCAAGTCCTCTCGATCGCACCATACTGGCTCCATGTGCAATCCGATGTGCCGGTTGCTTTTGCTTTTTTCGCCTTCGCTAAAGGCTTAGCCTGTACGCTTACAGCGTATCCTCCCTTATCGCGATGACAGAAAATCCATGATCGGTTAGCCTCACATGAAGCGCTCCGTTAGTATTGTTCCCCCCGCAGCGAGCCGCGACCTCTTTTTGTAAAGGTGCAGGCAGCATGTCCAGAATCGCTCTGATCAATATCGGTATGCACGGTCACGTCAATCCAACCCTTGGATTCGTCAAAGAATTGACCCGTCGCGGTCACTTGGTTGATTTTTACAGCACCCCAGAGTTCGCCGAACAAATCATCCGAACAGGTGCTCATTTTGTCGCTTATCCCAGCACGATTGGGCATTCGTCAGCCGAGCATGCTGTTGCTCAGGCCGACGCTGCACAGCGCGGCGTACCTCCTCCTCCGGCCCTATCGACCACCGTTCGGGTCTTGACGGAGTTCGCCACGACCTTGCCGGTATTGATGCAAGAGCTGACAGCCAGGCCTCCGGATTTGATCATCTACGACTTCGTCTCTATGGCTACCATGGCTGTGGCAAAGCAACTTGGGATTAAAACCATCAAGTTTTTTACGACTTATGCATCGAATGAGCATTACGACCTGATTCGCGAGTCATTTGGCAAATACGATTTTCCTAGTCCAGAAGAGATTGCTCGGGCCCAGGCTATGGTTGATGGCGTCTGTGCTCAGGCTGGCTGCGGCTCGCTTTCGCTGCTTGATGCCTTCACGGCCGTAGCCGCAGACAACTTGGTGTTCATGCCACGTGGATTTCAGCCGCATGGTGAGACCTTTGATGAACGCTTCCACTTTGTCGGACCTTGTGTGCGAAGCGTTGATCCGACTGAGGCAATCGACTTGCTGCCTCCAGGAGACGGCCCGGTCCTAGTCATCTCGCTTGGCTCGCTTTACCATGAGTGGACGCAGTTCTATCTCGATTGTATTCGGGCTTTTTCTGGATCGAAATGGCGCGTTGTCATGAGTATCGGCGCCAAACTGGATCCTGCCAGCCTGGGACAGATCCCGGCAAACTTTACCATCAGGGCACATATCCCGCAGGTCGCCCTGCTCGAAGTTGCCGATCTGTTTATTTCGCATGGCGGAATGAACTCGACGATGGAGGCTTTGGCAAACGGCGTGCCTATGGTGGTGATTCCACAGATCGAGGAGCAGGAGATTACCGCCCGTCGCGTCGATACGATGGCGCTGGGAGCCTATCTGCCGCGCACTGGTTTTACTAGCGAGCTCATTGCTCAAGCAGTCGAGGACGTTGCTGCAAGCGCGGTGATCAAGGCTAACGTGCTGGGCATGCAGGCGCAGGTGATTGCTGCTGGTGGTTCAAAAAGCGCTGCGGATCTGATCGAAGCTCGACTTGGTGGTGCCGCTACTCAGCCGCCTCGTCGACCAGGCAGCAGGACCTTGGCCCATGAGGACACGACTGGCGGCTGATCTAGGTGGGTGAGAGGCTTGATATGATGGATGCCGGGGCTGACCCGGCATTAATTGTAAAAGCCAACCGAGCTCATGCTTCCAGGGTTCTCTTTTTCGTCAGGCAGGCTCAAACTTTTAATATTCGCTTCGTCTTCGACCATCCGGTCCAGCTCGGCGCTAGACAACTTGGTGTCGGAGCCTTTGTCGCGGCGAATCTCTTCGAGCAAGGCAAGAGCCGCGTCGTGGCCGCTGTACTGCAGAGTTTTTAGCGCTAAGAATTGCCTCAGGGTATCGACGGCATCTTTATATTCCTTCGCTCGCAATTGGGCCGCAGCCAAATTGAACAGCACCAATTGGCTTTGTGGTGCCTGCTTGCGGACATCGCGATAGAGGGAAATGGCCTCATCGGTCTTGCCTTGCAGAGCATAGGCGATCGCTAGGTGGACCATCGCGTCAGGATTGTCCGACCATTGTGCGAGGACCGACTTAAATAGGTCTTGGGCGCCCTTGTATTGGTCACGCTTTAGCAATGCCAGGCCAAGGTTCATTCTGGCGGCTAAATCTGAGTGGTTTTTCTTTATGGCGCTGACCCAGAGCTGTTCGGCTTTGACGGGGTCCAAGTCGCGCCAAGCTAGGCAGCCCATCAGGTTTAGGGCCTCGCTTTCGCTCGCCTGAGCCCCCCCAACCTGATCGAGCAAGGTCCGAGCAGCTTGGAATTGAGCACCTAAATAGGCGACATGGGCGAGAATGATCTTAGCATCGCGATTGGCAAAGTTGAGCGTCAAGACCGAGCGTGCGAGCTTTTCGGCCCCCACTAGGTTGCCGTCGCCAAGATAGAGCTGCGCTAGCGACAGCTGTAGTCCAATGCTTTTCGGCGTCGACTTCAGCTGCTCTAGCAGCGAGGCTGTGGTGTCGCGAAGTGATCCAATGTTTTTTGGTTTTGCTGTCAGCGCCTTCGGTGCGTGCGCTGCCATGTAATAGGTCGAAGGTGCGACAATCTTAGTTTCAACAGTTGCAGCGGGGGTGGCATGGCCCTGATGTTTTGCAGTCTGACAACTAGGCGCCACCAACATCGCAAGAAGCAAGGCGCAGCGCGGTTTTGGATGGTTTCTCGTGTTAGTCATCAGAAGTGCTCCTCAGATCAATGGCTCGAAGTGTCTTTATATGACGTAAAGTATGGCTCAAGAATCACTTCAAAGCGTTCGGTGTAGCGATTGGGCGCTAGATGGGCGAGCTTGGCCCTGGTCAATCGCTGCCAGTCGCCCTGGCGCCGCGATTCTTCACTGATGCGAAGGCCATCCTCCCAATGCGCTTTCATCTTGGTTTGCATCTCGAGAATAAATGCTTCGCGTAAGGCTACAGCCCGCGAAAACTCGGCCGCTGGCATCAGGGTGCGATCGGGACTGAACTTAGCAACACCAACGACCTTCTCGAGGTAAGCGCCAATCTGGTAGTGGGCAGCCACTTGGTACTCAGGATCAGCCAAACGCAGTACCACGCCGCATGACTGTTCCTTTTGTGCAAGGTAGGCGCGAACAAGAGTCAAGGACTGTTGATATTGCGCAATAGAACTACCGGGCAGGCCAAATGCTGCCTCTTCTCTGGCTTTGCAATCTCTAAAAAAGCGGTAGCCTGCGAGCAGACCGCGTGCCTTTTTGCCGACTCCAACCGAAGTCGCAAGCAGTTTGCTCTCTGCGGCATTCAGGCGCAAAATCGCGCGCTTCGGCTCACTTCGGCTGAGTAGAAAGCCACTCTTTACATCGGCGTAGAGGGCGTCATCGGGGCGTTGGGTGGCGTAGCGAGCGATAAAGGAGTCGTATGCAGCGATGGCTGCCGGGGCGTCATCGGCTTCAGCCTTCATGTCGCCTAATGCCAATAGCGCGTTCGCTGCGTCATTGGAATTGGGATAGGCTCGTACCAGTCGGTCGACCATGACGCGAGCTAAGTCGGTATTTTTGGCGTAACCATATAATTCGGCCGCGTGCACCAGCATGCCCGGGCTGGCCTTATCGATGGGATAGGCCGCGGCGTAAAGGCTAAGTGCTTCAGCGGCCTTTTCGTAGTCAACCATCTGTTCGTAGACGTCGGCTGTGACCTTCATGCAATTGGGTCGCAGTGCTGAGTTCGGATAGGCTTGCGAAAGTGTTAAGCAAGGTTTGACTCCTTGGTAGCCTTGGCCAAGGGTGAGAAGCAGACTGCTGGCTTTCGCCAAGGCTTGATCTCCCTTGGTATCAAGGGGAAATGTTTGTTGAAATTTAAGATACTCAGCCGCTGCCGCTGCAGTCTTTTTGTCGGCGGCAAATGCTTCCGCCTGCTGCCAAATCGCGTTCGACCAACTAGTTTTGAGTTCGGCTCTCAGGTCTTGGTCTTGAATCTCTTTTCGTCCATATAATTCTTGCGCACTTCGCTCCAGAGCATTCCAAAGCTTGCGCTCACTGTAGTATGCCATCAGCGTTCTCGCGCCGATGATGCCTTCAGGTGTTTGCGGATGCAGTTTGATTAAGGCGTTGAAGCGAGCGACCATATCTTGGTCGTGGCCGTAGTCGCTAGAGATTTTTGCTGCGGTTAGGCGGAGTGCGGCGAGGTTTGGCTGTTCTGGGAGAATTTTTGCGTAGGCATCAATCACTCGCTGTAGTTCTGCTTTGACCTCAGGAATCTTTTGCGGCGTACTTAAGTGCCCAGCATTTTCTGGAAGTGGCGTGGTGTCGGCTTGTAGTAGCTGTTGCTGCAGCGCAAGCATCTTCTCCGCTGCCGGCTTGGCGTAACGCCTTTGCATGTTGGGTAGCCCTGACACGATCATGAATTGTGCTTCGGCTTCGGCCAATTGGCGATTTTTCACCAGAGAATCCGCGTAGATGTAGCGCATCTGGTAGCTTTCATCGCTGCTTCGGAACACGCTCAGGTAGGCGCCGAAAAGAACGCTCGATGCGGCGAGGTGCTCAGCGCTATTTTTTTCTTGCGCCAGTTGGTAGTATTTTTGCGCCAGTTTTCGACTTTTAAGTTCAAACAAGTTGCTTGCGAATGTGATGCGCGCTTGGTCTTTACTGTATGCCTTTTGCCATCCACCCTTTTGTACACATACTGCACCCAAGATGGCTAAGGCGTTCGCCGCCTTTTGTGGCTGTTTGGACTCGTCGAAGTCGTCGCTTTGTAATGCCAAAAGTTCTGGCGTGTTAGCCCGGATAGGCGCCTCCTTGATGGCGATTCCTAAGGTACTTGCAGCCATGGCCGGCTGGTGTGCTCTGCGTTGCAACCAGGCCAGGCGCTCAAGGGTTAGGTAGAAGAGTCCAGGTATTTTTTGTTCGGTAAAAAAGCTTCGAGCTAGGCCGCTGTTCCCTGTTTGGGACCAGGCAAAGACGAGGTCATCGCGTGCGCTGTTGCACAGCCATGTCGTCGGATTTCGTGCTAAGGGCCGGTTACATGCATTGTTCATTGCGAGTTGTAGCAGCGACTTAGGTGTTTTAAAGGTGCTGGCCTGAGTTTCGTCGATGGCGCCGGTGCTGATGGCCTGCTTGGCGTCTAAGACGCGTAGCCACGCAAGACGGTATTTGGCATAGTCGCCAGACACACTATCTTTGCCTTTGAAGGCAATGGCCAGGCTTTTGATGGCCTCGTTATTGTTGCCGGCTTGAATATAAACTTCGGCCATGCCCAAGGCTGCACGTGAAGCCGCAACCGTTCCTGGTTGGTCTGTGACGATCTGTTTGAACGTCGGCATGGCGTTAGGGCTTTTTATCAAGCCGAGGAGCAGGCCATATTGCAACATGGCTTCGCTCTTGCCTGCATATTTGGGATTGTCATCGAGCATGGCGCGAAAGGCATCGATCGTGTCTAGGTACACGCGCTGCGACGTCTCGTGGTTTGGTCGTGGTGGCTGGTCGCCTCCGGAGGCGAGAAAGTTTGTATACGCGGTATTGTAGGCTACCTGCTCGGAGGCGAAAGCATCGTCTCCCTTTTGTTTGAGTAAGCCAACGAGACGCCGCTGCAATCTTGCTTTGGTGGCACCGGTTGGCCCCTTGGCGAGAAGGGACTTTATCTTCGCAATGGCTTTTTGCCTTGCCTTGGCGTCGAGGTTTTCTCGATCTGGATCAGGTGCAAGGCTGAGGTAAGCACTCAAATCCTCGATCGTGGGTGGATGCCAGTCATTACTTAGTCGTGCTGGAATCCGCCCGTCCGATTCAGCCCTAGCCGCCGAACTGACAGCTGCTGCTGCTAGGAGTCCCAGCACAACGCTTGTTCGGAAAAATGTTTGACGCGAATTCACCGTACTCCTCCTGGGCCGAGTCGTTGACCATAGTGGGATCGGTTACATGGAGAAAAAGTTTAGGCCTGGCGCGTCGTGCTGCGTTGCGGTTTGCGGCGATTGGGGCCAGTAGTGGCGGGTAATAACGCGCTTAAAGATCGATTTTTGTGTAATTGGGTCAAGCTGAGGCCAGCGGCCGCCGAGGGCGTCTAGTGGTTGACGGCATCTGTCCAGGTGATTTTCGCGGTAGCCGTGTCGCGCCGTTTCAGATGACCGATCATCGTGGCTCCTCGGTAGCCTAGGGCGGCCATGTCGGCCACTAAGCTAGCTGCATGGCTAGGGTCGACGCTGAGCAATAGTCCGCCGCAAGTCTGCGGGTCGCACCACAGTGCGGCTAGCCGCGTATCCATGTCCTTTGGCCACTCCACAGCATCGAGGACGCGGCTGTTTTCGGCAAACAGACTACTAGCGATGCCAGCCAAAGCCAATGCCCGGCTCCCCGGCAAGCAGGGGATGGTGCTTGCTGTGAGCTCGGCGCCAATGGTTTCACCTTGCAGCATTTCGCACAGGTGTCCTAGTAGGCCAAAGCCCGTGATGTCCGTAGCGCTGTGAATTGCAGCGTGGCCAAGCAGCGGCAGTAACTCAATTTGCGTCTGCATCATACTTGCCAGAGCCCCATCAACCAGGGAGCTTGGGCAGCACCCTTGCGCTGCAGCAGCGAAGATGAGGCCTGTGCCTAGCGGCTTTGTCAGAATCAGTGCGTCTCCGGGTCGACCGGCTGTCTTGGGAATCGGAGGTGACTTCGCGACGCCATTCACCATCAGGCCGATAGATGCTTGTAAGCCTTCAGCCGTATGCCCGCCCAAGAGCTGTGCCTTGAAGCAAACGAGCTCGGTGGCGATTCCGGCTAAGGTTTGATAGAGGATATCGGCCGTTAGCCGTGGCGTTGATTGTTCTAAGACCGCCAGTACGTGAGCACTATGTGGTCTTGCGCCTTTGGCAAGGATATCGCTAAAGCCGTGGATACAAGCTAAACGGCCGGCGAGGAAGGGATCATCCACCAGCGCCGGAAAGTAGTCGATAGACTGCAGCAACTGCGCGCTTGCTGGTACTGTGAATGAGCTAGTGTCTTCTCGGGCAGAAAGACCCCAAGTCAAAGTCTTGTCGCTGACGGTCGCAGGATAATCCCGTTCGATCTGGCCAAGGACTTGACTAAGCACCGCGCCACTTACCTTTGCGCCGCAACCATGACAGCGCATCGCTGTCGTGGGCGACGGTGGGGCCGCCGCCATGGACAGTAGCCGTGGCACTGGAAGTGCGGTAAACCTGTCGATGAAACGACGGTCGATGTAGTCTTTAATTCCTTGAATCCATCTGCCAGACAGACTCCAGTGGCCTCTAGTTGCAACGGCGCTCCCGTCTGCCGTACCAATGATTGCAAGGTACCCATGCCGTTGTGAGCTTGTTAGTAGCGGTTTCCCTTCGAGCAGTCGCCGGAGGTTTCGTGTCAAAGGACGTCCTTGACGAACTGCGAATACTCCAGCCTTGGGCAACGCTACCGCGTCAAACGCTGCGCAATCACCCGCGGCAAAGACGCCGGTGCGACCTAGGCATTCGAGGCTTTGTCCAACCCGAATAAAGCCACGCGTATTGAGCTGCAGTCCTGTGTCTTTGAGCCAGGTCGGTGCAGCTGCATTCGTGACCCAATAGAGAGCAGTAAAGGCTAAAGTAGGTCCGACCGAGGTAAACGCTTGGCCTGCCTCGACCTTGGTGATTTCCCAACCAAGGCGGAGGTCTATGCCGCGCGCTTGCAGGCGGCGTTTGAGGGTGGCTCTTGCACTTTTAGCCTGTGTCGGCAGCAGGTGTTCATTAGCCTGAACTAACATAATGATGGCCCGGCCTTGCAAACGAGCGTGCATTGCCAATGCCAGTTCAACTCCCCCCGCTCCCCCGCCGACAATGAGGATCCGTTCTCCTACGGCGCCTGCGGCGACGCGCCCGACTAGCTGGGTCCAGTGATCGAGAAAGGGCGCAATGGGCTTGACCGGTACGGCCCAGGTCGCTGCGCCCGGTACACCGTCAAGTGCTGGTGTGCTGCCGACGTTGAGGGAGAGTACGTCGTAGGCGAGTGCCGGGTGGTCCTCGAAGTGGATCTGTTTGGTGTCCAGATTGAGTCCGTTGGCTTTGGCTTGGATGAATGTCGCACCACTTGCAAGGGCGAGGCGGCGTAGGTCGATATGGATCTCATCGTTCGAGTAGCGCCCCTCGACAAATCCAGGGAGCATACCCGAGTAGGCGCTGCGGCTGGCCTCCGAGATGAGGATGATGTCTGCCCCGCGCAGCGGCGTCATGGCAAACATCCGTAGCGCGACGGCGTGAGCATGTCCCCCACCGACCAAAACGATCCGCTGTTTGAATGTTTGCAGCGAGTTTATCATGCGATTCTGCGAGTCTTTATGTAGTCTTTGCACCAGTCGGTGCAGCTAGCAAGGTCGCCTTGAAACAGAACAGGGAGGTCCTTTTTGTCCCTTGCAGCGTAGTGATAGCCCCGATCATAGTATCTGGTCAAAATCGCGCCGAGCCAAGCCTCGTGGTCCGAGTAGTTGAGCCCCTTGGCAAAGGCCTCCAGCATGAGTGTGCGGATCATCGCTGCGTCGCCGCTGAGTCGCCTAGTCACGGCATCGAGCGCCTCGATCGCTTTTTGTTGTATCTGCTCAGCAGTGATTCCTTGATGCGTCGGGTATTCCAAGTAGTCGCGGAAAATACGTTCCGTTCTAGCTGCCAGTGGTTCGTCAATGATGACGCGAGGCGCCTGGCTCATCATGGCAAAGAACGAGTCAGGCAGTGAAACTGCACCAATCATCCGGCTTTCGTCTTCGCACATGAGCGCATCGAACTGTTGATTTTGGCGAATCAACTCTAGGCCCAAGGTATTTTCAAAGCTCGCCTGTGCCGGCTGCGAATGGTTGATCCAGCCGCCGAAGGCGCTGCCGCGATGCCGTGCGGCCTTCTCCAAATCAATCGCGCCTCCGCCGAGGGATTGCAACAGCTGGGTCTTCCCGGAGCCAGTGAGACCAGTGATGACCACCAAGGGCGGGGGACGACAGGTGACTTCAAGCAGGACGTGGCGCAGTCCTTTGTAGCCTCCCTCAACCTGGTAGACTTGCTGACCCGCTTCTCGTAACCATGTGCAGGCGATCTCCGAACGCAGTCCGCCGCGCCAGCATGTAACTATGGCCTCAGCCACTGGAGCCCGGGCGATCTCCTGGCACCAGAGATCGATTCGTCGCCCTTGATCCTCCAGCACCAGCTCCGTGCCGCGGTCTATCGCAGCCTGCTGGCCTTCATGTTTGTAGGCAATGCCGACCTCGTGCCGTTCCGCCTGAAAGAGGATCGGCAAATTAACAAAATCTGGCACCGCCGCCTTCGCGAACTCAAGTTCCGAGCGTACATCGATAAATGCCGGTCGTGGGCCCGACCGGCATAGGACATCAATCACCTGGGAGCTAGACAGGCGCTTGGTCACTTTTGGTACTAGGACTTCGATTAGGGTGCCGCCAGTCGTTTATAAGCGTAGGTCCCTTTGGTACCTTTGACCGCCTTGCCGTTGATCTCAACATAGGGGTGAACTAAAAAGGTCAAAGGGCCTTGGCTTGAGGCTGGCACTAGTTCGATCTGCTGGCCTTGTGTGAGTTGGAAGCGATTTGCTGGGTGATGGCCAAAGTAATAGTCCTTAGTCGTAGGGTCCTTCGACGCTTCGGAGATATCTACAGGAATCCACGAGCCGTTGGCGGCGAACTCGGCCCAGCAGTGATATCCCTCGATAGGCCCAGCGTCGGCCTGGCTGGGGATGGTAAAGCCGATGGCAAATCGGGCTGGAATGCTGACCGAACGCGCTAGAACGATGAATAGGGCGTGGAAGTCAGTGCAATTGCCCGTTTTCGAGTCGCATGCATAAACCGCGTCCCCGCGCCCCCAACCGCTGCCTGATTTGTCGTAGCGCATTTCTTTAAGGACATAATTGTAGATCGCCCGGCCTTTGTCTTCGGCGGATGTTTTGCCTTGGGTAATTTCAAGCGCCAGTTTTTTAAAACGGTCATTCAACGGCATGAGTGGTTCGGAGCGCAGATAGGCTGGGTCATTGACTTCGGCAGCAGCAGGGTAGGTCGCCTTTTCCCGCCTGGTAACGGTGTAGGCGACGGTGATGCTTTTCCCAGCTGCTGATGCATCGGCTTTAGTGTGGAGAAAGTGGTTGCCAGATTTGGCGTTGACGGTCGATTCAACCGCGAGTCCAGGGGCGGTGATCGTGGTACCCACGGTTTGAAAGGCATCGGTGCTGGCAAGTGGTAGCCAAACTTCCACCTGATCGCCCTTTGCCAAGGGTGGAACGGTATAGGTGTAGTCGACCGTGTACTTGTCCTGCCCTTGCTTGTAGCTTTTTGCCATGGCGGGGCCTGCCGCGCCGAGGGCTAAGCCCATAACTAGAGAGAAGAAACTCGGATGGATGGCCATATTTGGGGCTCCTAAGATGCAACGTAATGCTGGATCTGGACATTAGTAGACGCCCGGCGCGAAAGCCAGCATTTTGCCTGCAAGCGGGCCTTAATGCACTCGGTCCCAGCTAAATGACCGGTATCGAGTTGACCAGGACAGCTGTAGCGCCTAATTTGGGCACCCTGGATATCGGTCAAAATGCACCCGAAAGTAATATTTCATAGTAATAACGAATAAATAGAGCAGGAGCAGTTCAATGCACCCATGGCATGACGTCGATCTTGGCGATAAATTTCCACAGGTGATCCCAGTGGTCATCGAAGTGCCTAGAGGGTCTAAAGTCAAATACGAGCTGGATAAAAAGAGCGGCCTGATCAATGTCGACAGGATCCTTTTTAGCTCGGTGGTTTACCCAGCGAACTATGGCTTTATCCCTAGGACTTATTGTGGTGATCACGATCCCTTGGATGTTTTAGTCCTGGGTCAAGAGCCAATCTTCCCCCTATCGATCATGATGGTGAAACCCATCGGCGTCATGAAGATGATTGATCAAGGTGAAGAAGACGATAAGATCATCGCAGTGCATGCACATGATCCTGAGTACAACCACTACGAGTCCATTAAGCAGTTGCCGCCGCATCGCCTTAAAGAAGTTCGGCGCTTTTTTGAGGACTATAAAGTGCTCGAGCAAAAGGCGGTTGTGGTCGAGGACTTCTTCGACCGAGATCGCGCGTTTGAGATCATCAACGAGTCCATCGAGCTGTATAAAAGGACCTTTCCAAACGGCGGCAAGGTCTAGGTAATCGGGTTAGTGTCTATTTTTAGGCGCGCTGCAGCATCTTCATAGGCCTGACGTATGGCCTCCGGGCCGTAGAGCAACTCTAGGCGGCGGAGGCCAAAGACGTAGTACGCCACATTGCTATAGTAGTCGTTGAACAGTCCATTGAGCATGGCACCCCCGGCCGCTCCGATGATCGGCAGTCCCTGCGCTAAGAACTTCTCACTGACAACAAAGTTCATGCGTCGAGACAGGATGCTCATAAATTCAAGCAACCTCGGCGCGCCGCCGACGTCGAGGGAGGTTAGCACTTGTCGCACGGATTTCCCGGCGACATAGCTAGCACTCTCTTTAATTAACATCTTCAGTGCGGCACGGTCGGCGAAGAATGTCGATTCCGCCGGGCTATTGATACCGCGTTTTACCATTGGGCTGCCGTAAGCAAAAACCGACAAAATTTCTAGGGCGATTTCAGGATCACGCGGATTAAAATTGGCGGCCTGTGCCATGGCCGCCATCGACCGCATCATCACCGTGGTGGTGACAGGTAGTTCCAGTACTAATGACCATCCACCTGCGGCCCCGCTGACGGCGCCAAGTCCCATTGCGGCAGCCGTGTGCACCCATTTCTTGGTCGTTGGCGTGCGTTGACTCGACCTTGCGGTAGACTCCTGATTACCACCTTCTAAGGTTGAGACCGCCATTCGTAGCGAGCCCTTCAGCGCTTTATCCACCGACTGCGTAATCAGGCTGCGAGCCTTGTCCGGCAATCGCTCGGTTGCCGCTTCGATGGGTCGTCCGAGAAAGGTACTGACGCGCATGAGAAAACTAGAATGTTCGAGCAGTTTGGCCGCTTGCTCGACAAAGGCAAGGTCCAAGGATGTGATGGTCATCAGATGCCCTTCCCTCCCCTGCTTTAACCTTTGGCGCGAAGTTTCTTAATGATTAGCGGTAGCAGCGACAAGACAGCCAGTAACAGGATGGCAATCAAAAGCTTATTTCTTACCTCAGCCGGTAAATCCCCAAGATGTAGAGAACCACCGAGTGCAGCATCGATTAATTTGCATCCAGCGGCCCCCAGATAAACATAGGCAAAGGTCCCAGGTAGCATACCTAGCAAGGATCCGATGACATAGTCTCTCACCCTAAGTGGGACGAGGCCACAAGCATAATTTAAACCATTAAATGGAAAGATTGGTACTAGGCGTATAAATAAAACATAACTTAAACCATCGCTGGTCATCGCGGATTTAAATTTGGCAAACCAAGCTTGTTTGCTCAGCAGGCCCTCGATGGTTTCCCTGGCAAAAAAACGTGCTGCAAGAAAGCCCAGTAGCGCTCCAATGTTGGCGCCGATCAGCACGAGCAGTGTACCAAGCCAAGGTCCAAAGGCCAGGCCGCCGACCAAGGTAATCACTAGGCCAGGAATAAACGCAATGGTTGCAATTACGTAGGCTAGCACGAAAACGACGGGCGCCCATAACCCCCAATGTTCGAGGATGAGTTGAATGTCGCTGCAGCTGGGAATGGTTAAGTTCTTGGCACTGATGATTAGAAGTCCAAGGATCAAGACGCCAGCGGCGAGGCGCATGAGGCTTTTGGTCCTAGTCGACAGAGACATGGTGCACCCTCCAACGGCGTATCGTTTAGCCAGAGTATGCCACCTAGTGATTGGTCAAGCCAGCGTCTGGCAGGTCCTCCAGTAGCAGTGCCACCATCCAGAGAAAATCAGTCCCATTGTATTCCTCATTGCAGCCTAAGGGCTGCTGATTTTTGCCACGATGTTCTCGTTGCCAGAGGTAGTCGGCCGAGCGGTCACAGTTCATCGGCAGGCGGTCGGCCGGAAAGTGCGGCATGGTCAGCAGTTCATTGAGCATGTGCATTCGAGCCGAGGCAGTCAAAGCGCCTGCCGCCCGCAGCCTGAGGTAGCGAAAGAACAGGTTCGACGGATCGACCGCAATCAGTCGGTCGGTGATCCAGGCAAGGCGCTGGCTGTTCAAAGAGTCAGCGGCAAAGGGTGAGACCATGCGGTCAACTACTTCTGAAATCGCGCCGGATGCGCTCAGATCCAAAGGGACCTTGGTGCTTAGTTCTAGCTCAAGCCATGCTGTTAAGGCGCCCAAGTGCGACTCAAAACCACGCTGGGTCACCAAAACCTCGAGTTC
>JAPLFX010000235.1 GCA_026390445.1 Pseudomonadota bacterium | reverse complement strand
GAGCGCAAGGCGCAGGTTGTCCTCGCGGTGCGGCGCCTGGACGTCGGTAGGACTGGCAGCACCGGGAGGCTTTGGTAAGGCCTTGCGATCGATCTTACCGCTCGGACTGAGCGGTAGGGCAGGAACTTCGAGGAAGTAATTCGGCAGCATATGCTGTGGCAAGCGTTCGGCGAGAAATGAGCGAAATTCGCCCAGGATCAGGCTGCGGCCGGGTTTTAACACATAGTGCACGACGATGCTTTGATCATCTGCGGGGCCGGTGTGGACGCTCGCGACGGCTGCGGCAATCGCCTCGTGGGCAGCCAAGGCCGCCTCAATATCACCAAGCTCAATGCGAAAGCCACGGATTTTCACCTGCTCATCGCTACGCCCCAAGTATTCGATAGCGCCACTGGGTGTGTAGCGACCGAGATCCCCGGTCTTGTACATCCGACCGCCAAAGCGATTGGAGAAGGGATTCGGCAGAAAACGCTCCGCGTTCAGCTCAGGACGATTCAAGTAGCCCCGGCTGACGCCAGCACCAGCGATGTAGAGCTCGCCGATCTCGCCAAGTGCGACGCGCTGCATCGCCGCATCCAGCAAGTAGATGTACGTATTGTGAATCGCCTTGCCGATATAAATCTTATCGGGGTCAGTCACTTGATGGAAGGTGGCGATCACAGTGACTTCTGTTGGACCGTAGGCATTCCACAGCGAGCTGCCCAGACCAAGCAGCAGGCGCGCCAAATGTTTAGGTAAGACCTCGCCAGCGGCGATGATGCGCAACCGCGTCGATCCTTCCCATCCGGACTCGATGAGGATTCTCCAGGTCGACGGCGTCGCCAGCATATTGGTGATGCGGTGGCGCGTGATCAGGTCGGCGACCATTCGCCCTTCGAGCGAGGCCTCTTGCGGGGCAAGTACCAGGGTCGCACCGACCGCGAAGTTGAGAAAGAGATCCGGGATGCTGATATCGAAGGCCACGGTATTTGCCGACAGCGTCACTTCGTCTTCGCTAAAGGCACAGGTTTCTTGCATGCTGTAGAGAAAGTTGACGGCACAGCTGTGCGGTACCAAAACGCCTTTTGGCTTACCGGTCGAGCCCGAGGTATAGATGACGTAAGCTAAGTCGCTTGGATTGGCGCTGAGGCCGCCTTGCCCTTGGCTGTGGCCCTGGACAGCGGTGAAGGGCTGCATGGCGACGGCGGCTTTGACGGCGTGGATATCGATGATGGCGGCGCCGTGTGGCGGGAGCGAGCCGGCCCTTGCGGCGTTGGTGATCAGGTGGCTCATGTTGCTATCGCTCACCATGAGCCCCAGGCGCTCCCTCGGGTAGAGCGGATCGAGTGGGACATAGGCGCCACCGGCCTTGAGTACGGCGAAGATGGCGATGACCAGGTCAGCGCCGCGTTCTAAGCAGATGCCGACCAGACAGCCGGGCTTTACGCCGGACTGGCGCAGATAATGCGCAAGCTGATTTGCCGCGCCGTTAAAACCCAGATAGCTAAAGCTTTGGCCGTCGCAGACCAAGGCGGTTTTGTGCGGTACGCGTTGGGCTTGGACTTCGAGTAAGCCGTGCAGAGTGTTGTCGGTCGGAAAGGCGGTATCGGTTTGATTGAAGCGATCAAGGAGTAACCCTTGCGAAGTCGCATCTGGACGCGCGGATTCGGAACTCATCGGATCCTCAAAGATGGACTGAGGCGACTGGGATGGCCAAGGCTTTGGCCGTCTGGAGGCGAGATGGGAGTGCTTATAGCATAACAAAATCCGGCCCAGGCGGCGAGTCGGCAGGGCTTGGGCGACCGGTCGAGCGGACGCTTTTGACTAATGTTGGTCGCAATCTTGTCGCTCCAAGCAAAATCAATATAAAATGAGGTTTACCTAGGGGGATACCGCTTGCGTTGTTGGGACGGATGCTGGCCGAGGCGCACCCCGAACGGGTGTCTATCGGTCTTGGTCTTGATGTCGTTCGCGTTCTGGTCGCGGCCAGTGGTGGCTGTTGACCAGGTCGATGTCGCCGCTGGGTACGAAGGAATCTCTGAGCAAGCGGCCAAGGTACCCGGCTTGAGCGATGAGCAAGCCGAACTAGGCAGCCTGCGCGCCCTGTGGCAGCGGCAGGTCCAGCACGGCCCTTGGCATTATTCCGTGGCTGCATCGGGGGAGGCTGGAGCATCGCAGCGCAGTTCCTCTCGGTTTGCCAATGTGACCCTTAGGCCACAGGTTAAGGCCGAGTTCAACCGGCAGATTCATCACCTAGAATTGACCGGTAGTTGGTCCTATGACCAACTGGGTTTGCTGCGGCGACTCTTGAGTGAGCAGTCAGACAATGTCTTTTTGACTCCAGCGCAGCGTCAACGCCACCGTTACGGTGCAGTCGGTAGCGATCACTTTTTTGAGTTCGCGCCGCGAGTGCATGGCAGCCTCTATCTGTTTGCCAGCTATCTCGACCAAGGCTTGATCACCAAGAGCTACGGCGGTGGTGGCTATGTCGAGTACGTCGTTAACGAGGACTGGCGCGTGCGACTTGGGGCCACGGATCAGCTGTTCTTTTTCGACCGGGCAAGCATTCGCTCGCAAGGTCCAGACGTCAGCACGCTGCTCCAGGCGACTCCTACCTGCAGTCTGGAGCTAAAGGCCGCGTTGATCACCGTGACAGACGCCAGTGGCAGCAGCCATGGTGTCAACGGCAAGGCCGTGTTGCAAGACGAGCGCGGTGATTTTGGCGCACGGCTCGCTTGGGAGAAGGGTACTATGAGTCGAGAGGTGACGAGCGAACTCACCACTAGCGATACCTATAGTGTGGTGCTCCATGGCATGATAGACCGGCAAAATGGCTTAGAGTTCGCTGCTGACCAGCGTCTTGAAGAATGGGCCAAGGGCTTTCCCGGGACGACCCCGGCCGATTCCTTGAAGGCGGAACTGCGCTATATTTATCAGACGGGTGGTGCATCGTGGTGGCTGCCTGGACGTGGCGCTTGGAACACCGTCGCGGCCTACGCCTCAGAACAGCTGCGGACCAAAGCGGGCCAGAGTGCCGCGCGGCAAGTCATTCGTTTTAGTCTAGAGCGGGTGTTGTGAATGTTAACCGGGGAGAGGACCATGGCTAAGACCGTGCGCACAACCCTGACCATCGGGCGGTTATCGGTCGATGTCTTGGATTTTCCCGGCGCGGTGCGTCGGATTGTCGACCTAGCGCGCGAACATCGTGCCGCCTATGTCGTCACTCCGAACGCTGATCACGTCGTCCGGGCGCAAACCGACGCCGAGTTTGTCGCCATTGCCCAAGGTGCCGACTTGTCCGTCGCCGACGGGATGCCCTTGGTCTGGGCCTCACGGTTTCTTGGTCAGCGCTTGCCACAGCGGGTCACCGGCGCCGATCTTTTGCCGGCGATCTGCGCCGAGGCCGCCAAACAACGGATGACCGTTTATTTATTTGGTGGGCTGCCCGGTGAGGCTGAATTGGCTAGTCAGCGCCTTGAGGCAAGTTGTCCCGGCTTGCTTGTGGTCGGATGTTACTGCCCGCCTTTTGGCTTTGAGCACAACCAGGAGTTGTGCCAACAAATCGTAAGCCAGATCAACGCCGTGCACCCAGATTTCGTCTTTGTCGGGGTTGGAAGTCCGAAGCAAGAATTGTGGATTGCGCGCTGGCGGAGTGAGTTGCGATGCGGTGTGTTGCTCGGTGTGGGCATCGCTATCGCCTTTGTCGCTGGGACCGTGCGCCGGGCGCCGCGGTGGATGCAGGTCACCGGTACAGAATGGCTGTTCCGTCTTGTCTCGGAGCCGCGACGCTTGCTACGTCGCTACCTACACGATGTGACCTTTGTCGCCATCGTCTGGCGCCAGATGCGGCGCAAGCACTAAGGATCAGTCCAAATGGCCAAGTTGCTTTTGGGTGGGTCCTAAACCGCCTTTAGCCATAGACCGGTGCTGGGAGGTCCGCTAACCTGTGGTTAGGCTCAATTCAATTGATCAAATGACCAGAGGAAGCCGTTGGTGAAAGCTATCTTCTTGCTATGCCTGACCGCTGCCATTGCGGCGGCCACGCGGCCTGCCATGGCGTGTAGCAAAGCCGAGCTGGACACCTTTGCCGCGGCGGCGCAGGCTTTAGACAGCAGCGCCGTTGCGACTGGTCAGCGCCTGGTGCGATGCGCCGGCCTTGGTGAGCCCGCCGTCCAATGGCTCGCCTTTTTGCTGGATAAGACCGGTCATCACGCCGAGAGTCTTAAGGTCGATGGTGTGCTGGTCCAGAAATCCGGGCGGGACGGAGTCATCGCTAGGGCTCGTGCCGGCAATGGCCAAGAGCTTTTGCATCTGGTCGACGAGCAGGATCCAGCCTATACGACGGCGGCCGATGCGCAGTTGGTGTTGGCTCGGGTGTTGACGCGCAAGGCGCAGTTTGGCCGCGGACGTGATGCCTATCAGATGTATCTGAAAGTGCGTCCGGACGATGATGCTGCCGAAACGGAACGCCTCTATTCCTACATTTGGGAGGGAACATGGAGCGAGGCCGAGGCACAGTTTTTGGCTGCCGAGCACTGGAGCGGTGATGCGGCTTTCAAGGCCGCCTTGGCGCGTGGTCGTGCGTTGATTGCCAAACAGGCGCCAAAGGCGCAGACCATGTCGGGTGCTAACTCCAATGAAGAGGGGGCGCTTGGCGGCGAGTTTCGTGGAGCTTACGAACTTTATCGGACTCCATCGTACTACGATCGCCGCACCCTTGGCGTTGCTTACCGTGGTCTGCTTGATCTACGTTTAGCCACCCACACCATCAATGATCTTGGCTTGACCCAGACTAAGGCGAACGCCAGCGAAGTCTTGGCCGGGGCAACCCTTGGCCAGACGACGTCTTGGTACCTGGTCGCGCACGGCGGCTATTTTTCTCTCGGCAGCGATCACTACACCGGTGATCTCAGCGTCGGTGTGCCGCTCGGTGGCGGGGTCATGGTCGAGGCGGGGACGTCCCAAGTGCCGCTTGCGCTGCAGATGCCACTCACGCCCGATGCGTCAGGCCTGATGCGTGATAGCGTTTACCTGCAGTTGCGTGTTCTGCGCTGGCTGCAGCTGCGCGGGGAGCTGCAAAAGGAACGCAACTACAAACCACACGAGGCGCACCTAGCGCTTGGGCGCCTGCCGCTGCGGCAGAAGGACGGCGATGAGCTTGCACTGGTCGCGGCGCTCCGTTTTGAAAGCTTTCCGCAGCCGATTGCCGATTATGATACGGACCTGCGTACCTTGACCGCGGGAGCTGGATTTAGCCTCGATCGCCGCTTTGCCTCAGGATGGCGCCTTGCCAGCCAAGCGACGTACAGCTTCTCCTTTGTGACGCAGCGTGATCCTTCGCGCCACACTAAACAAGTTAGTGTTTTTGATGCGAGCGCCGACGCGATCTTGCCACTGGATGAGCTGTTGCATGCGCTGATCAGCGCGCACTACGTCCGCGCCCAGAACGATGAATACGTGCAGCGCCACCATCTGAATTCTAGTGTCCTGATCGGCATCGGCTATGGTGATGCAGAACGCCATTGACAGGATGCCACCAGGGTCTTAATGTGCGCTTTATGATTCACCTGACGTATCTCATAGTTCTTGGCCCTGTGCTTATACTTGCGATGTCTTTGCTGTTTCGCCGGCAGGTGAGCCATTGGCGCTGGATGCAGACCCGTCGAGAGTTTTTGTCCCATTGGGGCCTGATGCCGGTGCATTGTCAGCAGTTATCTGTCGCACTGGCATGGCAGTTGCGCGAGTGGCCTTATCTCAGCACTAGGGAGTTGCAGCCGCTGCTAGAGCAGGTCGTCGATGAACGTTGGCAGTCGATGCAGCGCAGCGGTGGTGGTGATCTAACCGTGTTGCGCGATGATTTAGCTGGGCTGATGCATGCGTCGACTCGCGGCTATTAGGGCCCTTAGTACGCGCCTTCAGCTAGTGCAACGGTTTTGACGGTTTTAATCAGCAGCATGATATCGAGGCCGAGGCTCCACTGGTCGATATAGCTTAGGTCCATGCGCATCCACTCGTCGAAACTGACATGGCTGCGGCCACTGGTCTGCCAAATACATGTCAAACCCGGCGTTACGGATAGGCGGCGAAGCTGCCATGGCGCGTATTTAACCACTTCTTTCGGCACCGGAGGACGTGGCCCAACTAAACTCATATCATTTAGGATGATATTGAATAGCTGGGGCAACTCGTCGAGACTGTAACGGCGCAACCAGCGACCGATCATGGTGATGCGGGGGTCGGCCCGCATCTTGAAAATCGGGCCGTCCTTCTCATTATGTTGTTCCAGGCTGGCCTTTAGGTCCTCGGCATTGTAGAGCATGCTGCGGAATTTATAGATCTTAAACGGCAACCCGCCGCGACCGATACGAGTTTGGCAAAACAGGACGGGTCCCCTGCTGCTCAGCTTAATCGCTATGGCGATCAGGATCATGAGCGGAGCCGCTAGGATCAACATCGTCAAGGCCACCGCGAGGTCCATCAGGCGTTTGACCAAGCTTGGCAGCAGCGGACGCTGGACCACCTCAATATATTGCCTAAGCGAGGTTAAGGACTCGAGATCAGGGTCCAAGGAGGCTTTGATATTATTCAATTGTGAGTCGTACATAGCATCCACGTCAGGAGAAGAAGGAGCGTCCACAGTCACGCACCCATTCAAGCAAACGGCGAGCCAGGTCTCGTGGGTTCGCTGCGGTTTATTGAATTTAGTTGCTCTTTTAAAGGGTTAGCGGCTCCATTCACGCCCTGCGCCAAGGCCCGCGGCGGCCATGTGCCCCGCCTAAGCTTTTGACAGGAGACGACGAAGTCATCTATAAGTGCGGTCATCTATCAGTGCCGCACCATCGCAGCAGCATCAGGGAAAGGCCGTGCGGATATGCCTGTGGGTCCCATCATTCACTTGAGCTTGACCTTGCTGATGGCGATCTTTGTCCTACGCCCCGAAACGGCGGCGGCGGCAGTCAGCGCAGGACATCATTACGTACCGACCATTCCGCAAAATATGGACGACGTCGATGTCTTCCTGACGACGGCTGGGGTCGGTCACGAGGTCAATGATCGTTTTGGCCACACTGGAATCCGGGTGATTAACCGCCAAGAAGGCACCGATGTCGTCTTCAATTGGGGCCAGTTCTCCTTTGAGGACCCGACATTTTTATGGAAGTTCTTTCGCGGTCAGCTCGACTACAGCATGGGGGTGCGGACGCTGCCGCATGATGTGTCGCTGTATCGCCGTATGGGGCGCCTGCTGCGCATGGAGCACCTGAATTTAAGCAGCAAGCAGAAACGCCTTCTACTCGAAAAGATCGCCTGGAACGCGGTGCCGGAGCATCGACTGTTTGCCTATCAGTACTGGTATAAAAACTGCTCGACCATTCCCCGGGACTATTTAAACGAGGCGCTAGGTGGGGCGGTCTTTGCTCGCTTTGGCAAGACACCGGCGCACAAGGTGTTTCGCGATTATGTTCGCGGTAACTTGGCCTATACACCGTTCGTGGTGCCGCTGTTGGATATCTTGATGAACAGCAACATCGATCGCCCGATCAGTGCCTGGGAGGATATGTTTCTTCCAGCCAATCTGCGTTTATGGTTGCTGCAGATGCCGGCCCAAGATGACGCGGGTCAGGAGATAGCAGGGGTGAAGCTGCTGAGCGATTCGACGGTGCTCAATGCGGCAGTTGAGGACTTCGTGCCGGCGTTCAGCGACTATGCGGTCGAAGTCCTGCCCTTGGTGCTGCCGCTTTGCCTAGCCCTTGGGCTGTTTCTCGTCCAGGTGACCAGGAAGGGCGTTTCCAGGTTGGTCTGGGCCTATCGCTTGCTCGGGGTCGCAACCCTATACTGGGGACTCCTCGGGGGGCTTTTGGGCTTCCTCTTGCTGACCGATTGGGCCTTCTCTGGCCATCCAGATGGCTGGCATAATGCAAATCTGCTGCTGTTTTGGCCCATCGATGCATTGTTTATTCCCCTCGGGTGGCGTTTGCTGCGGACAGGAGCCCCCCTGCTTGGGTCTTTGCGTTGGCTGGATCTACGGCGTTTTTGTCTACTTCATGCGATCAGTCTCGGACTTTTGTGTGGCCTCACGGCGCTTAAGGTCTTGGAGCAGAATATCTGGCAGACTGTTGCCTGGTTTGGTCTGCCACTGCTGCTCTTGTTGGCACTCCTGGCTGCCTATGGTGCCGCGCCAGTGCCTCGGGCGCACCCGGTAGAAGCCTAGAATGACAACCCACAGGTGCCGCTTCTGGGTATGGACCAACAGCGCCCACGGCTCGGGTGCCGCCTCTGCCGCTTTAGCCAAGACTGGTCCCAGCCGAAGAGCTGGACGCCGGCTCTGAATCCGCTGGTGGTGGTAAAGTCCTTGACCTTAAGGCCTGTGATGCAAGATCTTAGCAGCAACGTACGACTCGCCCTCGAAGCCTACCTGTATTGGGGGCAAGTCGCGGCCCAGTCCTTGATGCACAAGCAGGACGATGAATTTTTTGCGGCGATGACCGAGCGTGATGTGGCTTTCAGGGTGGTGCATAGCCTTGACGACCAGGCGCAGCGACATGGCCGGGTGGACCCGGTCCTTCATGAACTATGGCTTCAGATTGATCAAGTAAACAGAACCTTGCTAGGCCTGATGGTCGATTGGCAGGGAAGTCTCAGGCAACAACTTGGCGGCAGTCCAAAGCTGCGACTGATCAAGTCAGCCTGAATTAAAGGATTATTGTTTAAGCTTATGCGTGCAGCTATATTTATCGACGGCGGCTACCTGCTCAAGCAGCTGCAAGACGCCAAGGTCAACCCGGACTATTCGCGGCTCGCCGAGTTTTTGCTGAGGCCGCTGCGTCGCAACACGCAACTGGATCTGATGCGATGCTATTTTTACTATTGCCCGCCGTGGATGTCGGAGAAGCCAACCGAAGCCGAGCTGCGGCGCATGGCGGCGCACGAACGCTTTATGGCCGAAATACAAGAGGGCTGCGATCGCTGGCAGGTTCGCTTGGGTAAGCTGGAGCGGCGGCGCGAGGGCGACAAAGAGGTCTTTGCGCAAAAACGCGTCGATGTCCAACTCTCCGTCGATCTCGTCCAGCATACCGCTGCCGGACATATCCAGCATGCAGTGCTGGTGGCTGGTGACAGCGACTTCATCCCGGCCATTGTCGCGGCTAAAGAATCCGGGACGACCCTGACGCTGTGGTGCGACCGCGATCGCTCGGTGCATCGGGACTTGCTTAAACTCGCGGACGAAGTCCACTACATCCGGTGGAAGGACTTCCCCTCACGTCCTTGGCCTGAAACCCGAGTGGAGGTACAGCGTCCCGACCAGCGGCCCGAGTCGCGCACCGACTTGCCGCAGGACGGTCGCTTGGAGGCACGCCCTGAACCAAGGCCGGTGGAGAGGCTTCGCGAGACTCAGATGTCCGTCTCGCAGGACGCCCCAGCTGAGCTGCGCAGTCAGGTTCAGGATCCTCGTCTTGAAGCCCGTCCTGACATTCGAGCAGAAGCGCGAACGGAAGGTCCGCAAGCGACCACACCCGATGGCGAAGTACCCAAGAAGAAGCGTGGTCGCCGCCGTGGCAGCGGTAAAGGCAGTGCGACAAAGTCCGTGGTCGACGACGTCCACGAAGCTGCCTTAGCTCCCGCGATCGCCGCCCATGCGCCGCCTGTCGCAGCTCCAGCGCAGCCGCAGACCTTGCCCCCAACCGTTGCGGCGAAGCCGAGGCATCGAGCGCCGCCGCGGTCTCCGGTGCAAAAAGCACCACATGTGCCACCACCCGCCCCGGTTGAGGTGGTCGAAGAGGTGGGCGACGACATCGGTAACCGCGCCGAAGAGCAGGCCTCCGCTGGTGCCAAGACCGGCCGCCGCCGTCGCGGTGGACGCGGCAGACGGCGCAAGGGACCGGCCGTCGGTACGCCCTCGGGGGACCCGTCTTAGGTTGAGTCGTCTAGGTTGAGCCGTCTAGGTTGAGCCCTCCTAAACGACGTCGATTCCGGTTGTCTGTCTGGGCGACAGGTCGTAGAATTTCGCTACCAACCGCCCTTTCGCTGACGGATCCCGCATGAAAATATCCAAGCTGCTTGGGACCGTTTTGGTCATCGCTGCCTTGATCGTCGTAGCCAGCTTGCGGCAGAGTCTGATGCACATGCCGAGGATCCGCGTTGGACCATTGCATAAGCTCGTCGCAGCTCGACCAGCCTTGCGGTTTTTCGCCCTTGGTGACACCGGGACCGGTGGCCCAGATCAGCAGCGGGTGGGGCATGCCATGAACGATCGCTGCAAGCAAATGGGCGACCTTGATGGCCTTTTGCTCCTAGGCGACAATGCCTATCCGACCGGCATGGAGTCCGTGCACGATATCCAGTGGCAGCAGAAGATTCTTGAGCCCTACAGTGGTGACTGCTTGGGCAAAGTTCCGATCTATGCGGTCCTCGGCAATCACGACTACAAAAGTAATCCATCCGCGCAGATCGAGTTCACCTTGCTGAATCCGCGCTGGTATATGCCCAATCGCTTCTACAGCGTGACCTTTGGTGATCTAATCAAGATCATCGCGCTCGACTCCAATATGGTCGACATCTGTCTAAATCCCGCCTTCTGTGGCATCGACTTTCTACGCGAGAGCCTGCAGGTCAAAGACACCAAGTGGACCGTCGTGATGGCCCACCATCCCCTTGAGAGTTCCAGTGATCATGGCTTCAACTACCGGGGTGGCATTGCTGGGATGCTTATGCGGTCTTATCTCTGTGACCGCGCGGACGTTTACCTTTCAGGCCATTCGCATCATCTCGAACACCTCAAGAGCAGCGACTGCCGGCTCGATATGTTTGTCTCTGGCGGCGGCGGCGGCGATATTTACCAGACCATTGGTGGGGTCACCGATTCCCGCTTTGCGCGCAGTCAATTCGGGTTTTTAGAGCTGAATGTTTCGGCAACAGAGTTGCTGTCGCGTTTTATCGGGGCTGACGGGCAGGTCGTCTACGAGACTAGGAAGGAGCCAGCCGGTTAGCCGTTTGCCCTTAGCCATCATTAGACCGACAGCGCCAGGTCCTGTTTACTAGTCTGCTCCAGCAGCTCCCGTAACGTGTCGAGGTCTCGCGCCGGGGCAACCTTAAGTAGGTGCTTGTAGTTCGGGATGAGCTGGCGTTCTAGCTGCCTTAGGGTGGCTATAGTGGCACGCTCCGCTAGGCCGCTTGGCATCCGGTTGAACAGGGTGACCAGGCGGCGTGTCAGTCCTATGCTCAGCGCCGAGCGATCCTCGGGAACCCCGCGACTGGCAATCACTAAGCGTACCAACTCCCTGCTGGCGTGATGATGCGAGGCGCTGCCTTCAGCGATCACCGGCTCAAGGCTGCGGTGGTGGGCTAGAGAGACATAGGCGGACAAGGCGCGCACTTCGGCTTGGAGGGTGCGGTTCAGACGATGGATATAGTCGTCACTGCGAAAGGTCGTGGCCTGGCTTGGCGCATCTGCCAGGAGGCCTGACTTAAAGCCGATGGCGCCGGTATAGCCACAACCCGCTGTTTGGAAGATGATCATACCAGCAATCCTCTTTGCCCTTGGGGAGGGGGCGCG
>JAPLFX010000216.1 GCA_026390445.1 Pseudomonadota bacterium | reverse complement strand
CCTCAGCGTTCCATTTGGCAAGAAAGGTCATCCCTATGAGTCAGGCCGCCAAGGTTCTTCCACCGCCTTTGGCACCGTCAGTCGGCGGTCCAGTGGCGCAGGCTGTGCCCGATCAGGTCAAATTCAGCGGCTACCAAAAGTTTGTCGTCGCAATGCTGGCATTCCTGCAATTTACGATCATTTTGGACTTTATGATCCTGTCGCCGCTCGGCGCGATGCTGATGCCGGCCTTGCAGATCACTCCGTCGCAGTTTGGTTTGGTGGTGTCGTGCTATGCATTTAGCGCCGGGGCGGCGGGCTTATTGTCAGCTGGCTTCGCCGATCGCTTTGACCGCAAGCGGATGCTGCTGGTGTTCTACGCGGGATTTCTCGTCGGCACGTTGCTTTGCGCTGTGGCCGATTCCTTCGCCTTTCTTTTGCTGGCGCGCATCGTCACTGGGTTGTTCGGTGGAGTGATCGGCTCGACGGTCTTTGCGATCACCACGGATTTGTTTCCCTTCCAGATGCGCGGCCGGGTCATGGGTTTTGTCCAAACGGCGTTTGCCGCAAGTCAGGTGATGGGGCTGCCGCTAGGCATTTATCTGGCCAATGCGTGGAACTGGCACGCGCCATTTTTTATGATCGTCGCATTCGGTACGTTGGTCGGTCTGGTGATACTTCGCTACCTCCAGCCGATCGACGGTCATCTTCGCACCAAGGTCGACCGCAATCCATTTCATCACCTGTGGCGGGCGGCGCAGTCACCGCGGCATCTTCAGGGCTTTGCCGCCACCGCCTTGCTGGCGGTTGGTGGCTTTATGCTGATGCCGTTTAGCAGTGCTTTCAGCGTGCACAACCTCGGTGTTGCCGTTGCGGACCTGCCGCACGTGTATATGGTCACCGGTCTATGCGCCATCTTCGCCGGTCCCTTTGTCGGGCGGGCCAGCGATCGCTATGGGAAGTTTCGGGTCTTTCTCCTGGGTACCTTGCTCACCATCGTCATGGTGACCATCTATAGCAATTTAGGTCGTACTCCCCTGGCGGTGGTGATGCTCATCAATGCATTGATGTTTGTTGGTATCACCGCTCGTATGATCCCATCCCAGACGCTGATGTCAGCGATCCCGGACCCGCAGAGTCGCGGCGCCTATATGTCGATCAGCTCTTCGATTCAGCAGATGGCGGGGGGCATTGCGTCCGTCATCGCCGGCCATATCGTCGAGGCCCAAGCGGACGGCTCGCTGCTCTATTTTGATCGCATTGGCTACGTCGTAGTACTTGCCTCTCTGTTTACGCTGGCGATGATGCTGCGCATCCATCGGCTGGTCCCGGAGAAGGTCTAAATCCTTGCCCGTCCAAGGCCTTAGGCGCTGCTGCTTGCAAATACTCGCGGACTTCATCGTCGCTGGTTTGGCTAAAGTCCTCATAGTGCTCGCCTACGCCAATGAAGGATTCTGGCGTATGCAGGCATACGACATGATCCGCTTCATCGCGCAGCTCCCTGCAGGCTGCGAGCGGTGCAACGGGAACAGCGACCATGATGCCATGTGGTTCTTGCCGCCGCAAAGCGCGGATGGCCGCGCGCATCGTCGAGCCAGTGGCGAGGCCGTCATCGACGAGGATCACATATCTATGATGCACACTGAGGGGCGGTTGACCGGCGCGGTAGCATAGCTCCCGCCTGGTGAGTTCTTGCTCTTCGCGACGCGTGACGCCTTCGATTTCATAACCGGTGACGCCGCAAGAGTCGATCACGTCTTGATTAAGAACCTGGATACCTCCGCTGGCTATCGCACCAAATGCCAACTCCTCATGATCCGGAACCCCAAGTTTGCGCACCGTGAATAGATCAAGGGGTACGCCCAAAGTCTCAGCGACTTCATAGGCGACGGGTATGCCGCCGCGCGGTAGGCCGAGGACGATCACACCACTTTCTGCTTTTAGGGTTTGTAGCGTGTCGAGCTTCTTTGCTAGCAGCTTGCCAGCTTCGCTGCGGTTCTTAAAGAGTGCCATAGGACCTCCTAGGTTGTTTAAGCTGGGGGGCATG
>JAPLFX010000190.1 GCA_026390445.1 Pseudomonadota bacterium | reverse complement strand
CAGCGTCTACTTGCGGACCTTGACCGTCGACAATACAAATCAAGGACACATTCGCAACACCCTGGCGTCTGACGGTGTGAATTTTGTAAAGATGAGTGCATTATTCCTCGGCCTCTTCGTCGGCGGCTGCCTGGCCCTGGTTATCTACAATTTATTTGTTTATTTATCGCTGCGCCATCGGCCACATCTTTACTATGTGATTTACCAATTATCAGCCTTGGTGGCGCTGTGTATCTATACAGGTCCTCTGACCGCGATTTGGCCGCAGGATATAAGTCCAAAGCTGCCCTATAGGTTGCTCATGGCGGCCGCGATGCTCGCGGTATTCATGTTCGTACGCTTTGCCAATGGGCTGCTCATCAGTGTTGGTGGGCAAACGCGGCGTGAGGCAGTGGCCCTCAACGTCGGCTATGCGATGATCGCGGCCGAGGTACTGCTCATTCCCTTCATTGCGCCGACACTCCTTTTTTGCGGCTTTATCGCGATTCTTGCCCTATGGGTGCCGGTGATGGTCGTGCTGCATGCAAAAAAAATCCGCCATGACCGAATTTATTACATGGTCTTGGGCATTGCGATTCTCATTACCGGAATTGTCGGCCCAACCTTAGCCAACGTTGGGCTTCTGCCATTCACCGCGTTGATGTCGCAACTGTATTATATCTCGGCCTTAATCGAGGGCATTCTCGTATCCATGGCCTTGGCCCATCAGATTCGGGCGTTACAGTGGGAGCGCCACGCGATCCTCGATGCCATCAGCTCGGACCAGAGCCGGGGTCACGGAGACCAGGCGATCCATCAGTTGATCGGCAGTTCCCTGCGTGTAACCCAACGGGTCGCGCAACAGGAGTTGAGCGTCATGTTTGTCGATACCGCTAACTTCTCGCGTCTGGCGGCAACGGCTCCGAATGCACAAGTTCTGCGCGACTTATCACGGCAAATCGGGGCCATCCACACCGCTGTCGAGGCTCACCACGGGGTTGTCGATCGCTCGCTCGGGGATGGGGTTTTAGCGGTCTTTGGTTACGAAAACAAGCGAGCTTTGCCGCTGCACGCGCGCGATGCCTTCGATGCGGCCGTGGCGATTCAGGCGGCAGCAGTCGATGCCGCCAACGATCACCACAGTGAGGACCGCTTGGTGTTTCCTCTGCGCATTGGCATCAATACCGCCCCAGTCCTAGTCGGTAACCTCGGTGGACGGGGGCGCATCGATTTCACGATGATCGGCGAAGGCGTTAACTTTGCACGACGCCTCGAAGCATCGGCGAGCCCATTTAACATTGTGCTCAGCGAAGCGACCATGTTGGCCTTGCGCGACTCGGGCCTGGCACCGGACAGGTTTGGAGACATGCAGCTTAAGGTCAAGCATCGAGAGGATTTCATCAAGGCCTTTGAGTTTAATCCGTTTAGCGACCGGCTGGACTTGCTGGCACGGGCCAAGTCGGCTTGCATGGCTCGGCTGGGCATGAAGCGGGAAGAGCAACGTTTGGTTGTGACTGGTGAGCCCGCGGGATGGTTGATGAGCGAGGTCGGTCGGCTTACTATTGTGGACTTCTCCCGGCACGGGCTGTGTGTTGCGGCCAACATGCTCCTCGGACAGAAGGCGACGTTTCTTTGCTCGTTCGAAACAAAAAATCAGTCGGTTGCGGCGCGCCTCGATGAGCTGCTGGCGAACGAGTTTATGGTGGAGGTGCGCTGGAGTCGGGGCGGGGCCCAAGGCTACGTCAGCGGCCTGCGGTTCGTCGGAATGAACGACGCACTCACCAACTTGATCTTTGAATCGATGTGCACCGCGCTCGGCTTGACCCAGCTCAGCGGGGACTTGCCCGAGGCTGAGGAGCCGCCGGCAGCCTAGGCGAACTTATATCAACTCCTCTCAGGCTTTAGGGATTCCCAACGGCATGGCTAGATGTCAGGCGTAGGCATCTTAACAGCGCAGGCTCTAGCGAGAGCTGGCAGAATCAGATAGCAAGGTCAGCTCGTAGTGGAGTTTATCGCTCGTGTGCAACTTGGCGTAAAGTACGCCGGCGGGTGCATCCCAATAGTAGCCATTGCTGTGACTATCCAGGGTGGCACGGCTTTCAAAGGCCACGAGACGACGGCCAGCGCTAAGTATTTGCGTTGGGGCCTTTGCCAGATGCACCACAAACAGATACGTATTTGGGGTAAATAGCTTGTTGGATTCGTCGATGGTCAGGTCCACTCGCTGGTCGCGCATGACCCGACTGGTCAACTGGGTCTCGGTAAACTGGCGGCCGCTTGCGTAACTCGTGGTACGGCCATCGTCGTTATACAGCAAGAACTGCGACTCGCCGTCGGGAAACACCTCGATGGTCAAGGGATCCCACGGCTTCTCCGCGGTGTATTGCATCGGCGGCGCCTGCGGGATGATCGCTCCGCTACGGATAAACAAGGGGATGCGGTCTTGCGGCGCATCGACCGGATAGGTATCGCCACCGCTGTAGACTCGGCCGGTGTCGAAGTCGATCCAGCGGCCGGCGGGAAAGTAGACCTGACGCGTGGTCGTCCCTTCGGTAACGATGGGCGCGACCATCAGTTCGTTGCCAAACAAGTACTGGGTCTTGAGGTTGGTGACGCTCGGGTCATCCTGGTAGGCATAGACTAAAGGACGCATCAGCGGAGCGCCGATGTTATGCGCTTGCCAGTGGTAGGAATAGATGTAAGGGAGCAGACGGTAGCGCAGGTCCAAGTAGTGCTTGCTACCCGCTTCGACATCGGCACCGAACATATACGGAGCCGACGGGCCAACATGGTGCGCCCGAGTGATCGGCGTGAAGGTGGAAAACTGCAGCCAGCGCTGATACAGCAGGCCATGATCCCTGAGGTTGTCCTTGTACAGTCCGTTGAGAAAGCCGCCGGAATCCTGAGTCCACAACGGAATTCCAGACATCGCCGTGTTGAGGGCCTCGGGAACGTGGGCTGTCAGAGTCTCGTAATCAGAATTGATATCGCCGCTCCATACCGCCGCACCGTATTTCTGGATCCCCGGCGATCCGGTGCGAGTCAGAATAAAGGCCCGATTTTCGGGCGCATGTTCGTTCAGCATCTCGTAGTAATTCTTGCTGTTGAGGAGGGAATAGGCATTGTGAATCTTGGCACTTTGGCCACCCTGGTAGACGGTCTGTGGTGGCTCACCCTCCGGCTCGGTGAGATCCAACCACCAACCCTGGATGCCTTCTTGATGGAGATGTTCTAACTGCGACCACAGCCAAGACTTCATGCCAGGAGCCGTAACGTCGAGAAGGTCACCGCCGTAGTAGCCGCAGGTGACCGGCTGACCCTCGCCGTCCGTAGCCAGCAGATTCCGCCTCTTGGCATCTTCATAGTTGCTGCTATCGCGCCTGATCATCGGCCCTGAGGTCGACAGCAGGAAGTTGACCCCAGCTGCGCCGTAGCTGCTGAGCTTAGCCGGACTCTGGTTTTGCCAGCGACTGCTCCAACGAAAATTCTGGATGTTTTCCGCCCAGTCGTAGTCGAACACCATGGCGTCCAAAGGCAGGCCCCGTTTACGCATCTCACCTGCGACTTCATCGATCTCGCGCCAGTCCCAGTAGGTGCACTTGCTTTGGATAAAGCCCAAGGTCCACAGCGGCGGCATCGGCATCCGCCCGGTCAAGGACGTGTAGCGTTGCAGAATGCTCGGGAACGATGGGCCGGCGATAAAGTAAAACAACAGGTCGCCACCGCGGGCCTTCCAGGAGTAATGCTCGGAGGACTCGGCTCCCATATCAAATTCGGTGCGAAAGCTGTTGTCAAAAAAGATTCCGTAGCCCTGCCCCTGATTCCCCGTACTCATGAAAAATGGAATCGGGATCTCAGCAGTCACCCTGCCCTTGTTGATCTTCTGGCCAGTCCACAGGTCGCGCTTGGTGCCACGCCGATCGAGTCGACCTAGATAGGCCTCGTTGTCTTGGCCTAGGCCGTAAAAATGCTCGGTCGAACCCATAGCTCGGTAGACAAAGCGCGAGCCGTCGTCGCTCCAACCAATCCCGTAAAATGGCTCCTCGGCCGAGATCAAGTGCTGGTCGTCCGCCGTGTAAAAGGCGATCCGACAGGACTTCTTGTCAATCCGTGCCGTCAAGCCCTGACTTGAAACGCGAAAGTCAGCGTCCAGCTCGCGCACGGTGAATGGCACGTCGACCAAGGTCGCATCAGTGACGGCAAACGACGCCTCTCTGCGCAACTGACCATCGGGCGAGACAAACACGCGGAGCACGTGCGGGGCAGCCCAGACCAGTTCAATTTTGGGTGCACCACTGGTCTCGACGACCACACCGCCGGCCTTGGGGGTCAGTGCCACACAGCTATATTCGTTCAAGTGGTGCACCACCGGCAAGCCGGGAGCGCGCGCGGCAAGGCGCTTTTGCCACTGGCGCGCCGCAAAAAGCGGACTGGGCATCACCGCAGCGGCAACGGACATCACCAAACAACAGCGTTGGGCGTAGAGCAATACAGCCCTTAGCACAGGACTAAGGTCGGGCAAGGTTGTCTCTCCAGATTGAGCTCAAGAGCGAAGGGAGGAGCGAGCAATAGTTGAAGCGGCGCAGATTTTCTTGGGATACCCTGATTATATCTCTGGCGTACTAAATCGTCCAGTATGGCCGGGTCGCACCGGAGCAACTGAGTTTGGTACTTTTCCAACTGCACAGGCAGGTATGTGTAAGCAGGAGGCTTGATGCGCGATGAACTAAGAGAACAGCTTAAAGTGGCGGCCCTCGAGTACCATGCACGCGAGCCGCGCGGAAAGACCTTTACCGGCATTAAAAAGCCGCTTGATACACAAAAGGACCTGTCGCTCGCGTACACTCCGGGAGTTGCAGCACCGTGCTTGGCGATCGCCAAAAACGAGAGCGACTCCTTTCAATACACCGGCCGCAGCAATCTCGTCGGAGTCATCACCAACGGCACGGCGGTACTAGGACTTGGGGATATCGGCCCGCATGCAGCCAAGCCGGTGATGGAAGGTAAAGCGATGCTGTTTAAGCGCTTTGCCGACATCGACGTCTTTGATATCGAGCTGGACGCCAAGGATCCGGATGTCTTTATCGCCGCGGTCAAGGCCATGGAGCCAACCTTTGGCGGCATCAATCTCGAGGATATCAAAGCCCCGGAATGCTTTTACATCGAGGAGCAGCTGCGCGCGCAGATGCAGATTCCCGTCTTTCACGATGACCAGCACGGCACGGCCATCATCGCCGGCGCCGCCTTCCTCAATGCATTAGAGGTGGCAAAAAAGTCGATCGACGAGGTCCACGTCGTCTTCTCCGGCGCCGGAGCCGCAGCGATCGCCTGCGCCTCGTTGTTTCTATCGCTTGGCGTAAAGGCAAAAAACCTGACGCTTTGCGACAGCAAGGGCGTGGTTCATGATGGCCGGACGGACCTAAACAAATATAAGCAGCGGTTTGCCAAAACAACCGCTCTGCGCACCATGGCCGATGCCTTAAAGGGCGCCGACGCCTTTGTTGGTGTCTCCGCCGCCAATGCCTTGAGCGCCGAGATGCTCGCGGGTATGGCCGTAACGCCGATCATCTTTGCCTTGGCCAACCCTGACCCGGAGATCGACCCAGACTTGGCTAGACGGGTGCGAAGCGACGCCATCATCGCCACTGGGCGCTCGGACTTTCCCAATCAGGTCAACAACGTCCTCGGCTTTCCCTATATTTTTCGCGGTGCCCTGGACGTGCGCGCCACCACCGTCAACGAAGCGATGAAGCTAGCTGCGGTGCTCGCGATCGCCGCCTTGGCCAAGGAGCCGGTGCCTGAGGTCGTGATGCGGGCCTATAAGGACAGCGAGTCGTACCAATTTGGTCGCGACTACCTGATCCCAAAGCCAGTGGATCCACGCGTCCTCTTTCACGTCGCACCGGCGGTAGCAAAAGCGGCGATGGACTCAGGCGTGGCGCGGCTGCATGTCGATATCGACCGCTACCGCGAGCAAATCGGTCGCCTGCTAAGACCGACGGAGGTCGTCACGCAATTACGCGCGCCGCCCCCTAAACCGTAATGTGCTAGTAACCGTAGACGACGCCAGAGATCGCGACATAGCCCGACTCGTGGCTAGATCTGGTCGAGCGGTGGACCCAGTGGACGATGGCGCCATCCGGAGATGCCGGGTAGCCGCCAGCCTGGGCCGTCGAGGTGATGTAGTCGCCGCAGGTCTCAACCTCGGCGCCCACGACCACCTCGGGCAATGCGCCAAACTCCTGGTTGTAGATCAATTCGATGGCGACGTCGGCGGTGCTGCCGATCTGGACGCTCATGTGATTGTGGCCAGAATGGTCATTGTAGATCCGTACCACCGGTCCGCGGACGTGCGCCCGGCTGTGGAACTGGTTGGGCGTCGTGATCTTCCAGTACGCGACCTGGATGTTGTTGATCTCGAGAACGCCGTGGTCGGCGTCAAAACAGGTAGGGATTCCGGAAGCTTGCGGAGCCACAGGGTAGCCTTGATCCGCACTCTGATCCTGGTCAGCCTGGGCAACCCCTGCCCACAGAGCCATCACGCCAACCGCCCAACACGATGCCAACGAACCGACACTTCTAGACATTCCGGGCTCCTCATAGGCAGACATTACGGTGTCTGGTAGAAACGCTGGACCAATCTCCAGCTTATACGGGTGTGCTTTGTCGGGGCTGATATAGCGTCCGTGGCGGGCTTGGTCTAGTGCTTTTTTCTAAAAATCACCTTGAAGTAAAAACCTTTTGCGATCTTAACCGGCGCTTTTTGGGCGCTTTAACGCGGTTTTTTGTAGTGGCCAACGCACCAGGCGCTGCTCGATCTCGGCCTCAGTCAATCCAAGCTCAGACACCACCCGCCCGCGCACGGAGATCCCAGCCTCGTGCACCGAGTCCGCACGGCCGGAGACAAGTGGGTGCCACCAATAGAGTTTTTTACCCTCCTGGAGCAGCCGGTAGCCGCAGGTGGGAGGTAAACAGGTCATATCTAGCATGGTCTCGACCGTCAGATTGACGCAATCAGGCACCAGCTTTTGCCGCTGTCGGTAATTGCCACAGCGGCAGGACTCGGTATTCAGGAGCTTACAGGCGACGTCGGTGTAGAGGATCTCACCGCTGTCTTCCTCGAACTTGTTTAAACAGCAGCGACCGCACCCGTCGCACAGGGACTCCCATTCCTTGCGGTTCATCTGCGCTAGGGTTTTGCGCTGCCAAAAGGGCTGCTTAGCGATGTCCGCTGTTTTTTTGGTTTTAGCGGTTTTGGCCGTCTTAGCTGTAGGCAAGGAAGAACTCCGACGAGGGGCTTAGAATATGGCCGAAACATACCCTGTCTCGCTACTTCCGTGCCTCCGCGGTCAAAATCAAACGCCCAATTTTAACCACGGAGGCACGGAAGTAGCGAGACAGGGAATGTTTCGGACCGCCTTTTAAAGTCGTAGCACTATAAAATAGGCGACCTTCGGAAACCAGCACGATGATCCGAAAGACCAGGCTAGAAGACCATGCTAGGATTCCCTCCCGCCGCCTCACCCCGGCGTGGACCTTAAAGGAGAGCCGCATGCATCCGACGTCAACAGCCGCAGGTCCAATGAATGCGCCGCAGCAGGCTTTTTTGGCCGCGCAACAGGGCTTTGACCGCTACCGCCACTTAAGCGTCGCCGCGCGCCTCGCTGAGCTTACCAAATTGAAGGCGGAGATCCTCCGCAGTAGAGGCAGCATCGTCGAGCGCGTCATGGCGGAGGTAGGTAAATGCCGCACCGATGCCTTGATCGCCGAGATCATCGGCACGGTCGACTGGATCACCTGGCTTGAGGCCCATGCACCAGCGCTCTTGGCTCCGGAGCGCGTCAAAACACCGATCACTTTACTCGGTAAAAAATCACTGCTGCTGCACGAAGCCCTAGGTGTGGTGCTGGTCATCTGCCCGTGGAATTATCCCTTTCACAACGCCGTGACGGCAATCGCCGCTGCGGTAGTCACCGGCAACGCGGTCGTCTACAAGCCATCCGAGCACACCCCCTGCACCGGTCTACTTGAGGCCTGTCTGGCGACGTCGCCAGTGCTGCAGGCCTTGGTGCAGATAGTCTACGGTGATGGCGCGGTCGGCGAAGCGCTGATCGAACAGGGTCCAGCGAAGATCTTTTTTACCGGCAGCGGACCGACCGGCGCCAAGATCATGGCGCAAGCCGCGCGTCAGCTGATTCCGGTCGAACTCGAACTGGGCGGCAAAGATGCCATGATCGTCTTCGCCGATTCACCCCTACAGCGTCCAGTCGCCGGGGCTCTCTGGGGGGCCTTCACCAACGCTGGTCAGTCTTGCAGCGGCGTCGAGCGGCTCCTGGTCGAGGCAGCAGTGTATGAGCCGTTTCTAGAACAACTGGTGGCCGAGGTGAAGCGCCTGGTCGTGCGCGCTGACGATTCAGGCGATGCCGACCTTGGTCGCATGACGGTGGCCTTTCAACGTGACAAAGTCATCCAACATGTCGAGGATGCCCTGGCCAAGGGCGCCCGCCTGCGTTTTGGTCAAGTCCCAACTAAAGATCATTTGTTGGTGACACCGATCATCTTAGACCAGATCACCACCGACATGCTGGTTTGGCGCGAGGAAACCTTTGGTCCGGTCTTGCCGGTGATGGCATTCCAAGACGAGGCCGAGGCCGTGCACCTGGCCAATGCGAGCGACTACGGCCTGTGCGCCAGTGTCTTCAGCGCCGACCAGACACGCGCCATGCGCGTCGCCACAGCGCTTGAAGTCGGCGGAGTGTCGATCAACAACGTCAATATGAGCGAAGGCAACCCTGGCCTCCCCTTCGGTGGCGCCAAAAAAAGTGGCTTTGGCAAATTGCGCGGGCCGGAGGGCCTGCTTGGCTTCACCCGCAGCAAGGCGGTGCTGATCGATCAAGCCAGCCGCAAAATCGAGGCTAATTGGTATCCGTACACGCGAGAAAAACTCCGGCGTTTTGACCGCTTCGTCGATGCCCTCTACACGCCGCGCCTGCTGCGTCTTATCTATGTGGCGTGGCATGGACTTAGGCTAGAGGCGTTTAGTCAAAAGCCGCGCCGCCCCACACAAAAGAACATTTAAGCAAGAACGCAGGCGCTATACCGACAGGTCATTCTTCATCTCATCGCCAGCAAGCAGGCGTTCCACATAGATGTTGCTGAACTTACCGTGCGGATCAAGGTGTTGCCTAACCTTGGCAAAGGCTGCGAAGTCCGGATATAGCGCCACCGGATTGCGGTAAAACATCTTGCCCCAATGCGGCCGTCCACCCACTGCCAACAACTCGACCTCGACCGCACGGAAGAACGGTTCATAGCCGGCAAAGGAGATATGCGAGGCCACCGAAAACCAGCAGCTGTCATGCCCCTGAGTGGGACTGAGTAAATTACCCTGGTCACCTCGGGCAAAGCGGCACTCGGTGGGAAAATTGGCGTAGTATGGGTCCTTATCTCGCGCGGCGAAGGACTTGACGACGGCAGCATAGCGCTCTTGCATCTCGGCGGCCCGGTCGAGCGGAATGGCATACTCAGTCTCAAAAGCCCGCACCCAGCGTTTTGAACTCATCACCAAGTCGGAGCGATCAACCTGGACCTCGTGCGGCACCAGGTCTGCCAGCAGCGCCATCGCGCGGGGCACCATGCTAGGCCGCAGCGACGCGATATTCAAGATGGTCCCAAGGCCGGCATTTTCCATGACGAGCTTATCGAAAAAACTGCGCAAAAACTGCTTTTGCGGCGACGCCGTGGTGATGTTGCGCGTCACGCCTTGGACCTTATCGGTAAAGGGAAAGCGAAAGAATTCGAAGTGATCGTTGCTTTGGTACCTGCTCGGCTCCAAGGCTTCGGCCAAAGTCATCAAGCGGCTGCGCCGCTCCAGATTGTGGGCAGGCGCCAAGTTTAAGGTGATGGAGTAGACGATCCCCAAGCAGCCTAGGCCCAGCCTTGCAGCCTGCAGCAACGGCAGGTCCGCGGGACGATCCGCGTCTAGCGACAGCAACGTGCCATCAGCGAGCACGAGTTCCATGCCGTGAACTAAGGCGCCATCAGAGAGTGAACCCCAGGCCATGCCGGTGCCATGGGTGCCTGTCGAGATCGCTCCCGCTAACGATTGCACGACGACATCACCGAGGCTGGGAATCGCCAAGCCCAATGCGGCAAGCTCGTCATTGAGCTCATACAATTTCTTGCCAGCCTCGACCTTAACCCGGCGGTGCACCGGATCCACTGCAAGAATTTCTGTCAAATCATCGGTTTGGATCATCGTTTCGTTGGTATGAGCACAGGGAGTAAAGCTGTGCCCGCTGCCAACGGCTTTGACTTTGGTCGCAGCGCTGACGGCGGCCTGGAGCTCCCCTAAGGTGCTGGGACGCACCATGGAAGCCGGGCGCGAGCGGATGTTGCCAGTCCAGTTGCAAAACTCACCGTCGCTCGCAACGACCGAAGCACTAGCCCCATAATCACCATCGGTGGCGACCTTAGCCTCGGTCACCAAGGCCGTGGCGCCTACCACGGCGCCAGCCTGGATAAAACGCCGACGATTCAGCAAGGATGGCTTTGCCATAGAGGTCCTCTGAGCCTGGGTCTACGCCGATCGGCCTTGAGGTGCTGGCCCCTTAGCATATCATCTGGCGCATTCGTGACTTTTCACGGATAAGATACCATCATCAAACCGTAGCCGCATCTACCGCGAAAGGTTTTACACGATGTCCCATGAATGGCTTAAAGACCTGAAAAAGGCCTACCTTTTCTCTACACTTAGCGCCGAAGAATTAAGCGTGGTCGCGGCCGTGGCCGAGCTTCACGCCTACGAGCCTGGCGAAACCATCTACAGTCAGGGCGACAAGCCGGAATCCGTGTTCATCGTCCGCTACGGCACCGTTCAAACCGAGACCTGGGGACCGACCAACCACACCGAGGACAGCTTTGGCCTGCTCGGCAGCGGTGCGGTGTTCGGCGAGACCTCGCTGCTCTCGCACAGCCCGCGCGGCACCTCCGTCGAGGTCGTCGAGAAGACCGAGGTCATCCGCATCGCCTTTGACAAGCTGACCCTCGCCATCGATGCCAAACCGGCCGTGGCCCTCAAGGTCTACAAAGCCCTCGCTTGGCACCTCGGCATTTTATTCGACAAGACCACGAAGGAGATCCGCTCACTGCGGACCAAGCAGCACGGCTCCCACCACCGCTAATGGGACGCTGCCTCTATGTTTACCGTGCTTTCGCCTGAAGATCGGAGCGCCTCATGACCTCGTTTAGCGTCGACACCCGCGATCAAGCCTTCGTCCTCTATGAAATGCTTGAGATTGAGCAACTGCTGCAGTACGAACCCTACCGCGACTACGATCGCTCGATGTTCGACATGGCCCTAGAACTGTCCGCCAAGCTCAGTCGCGAGACGGTCTGGCCAACCTTTGCCATCGCCGACCGCGAAGGCGCCTCGCTCAAAGATGGCCAAGTCAAAGTACCGGCCTGCTACCACGCGCTGCGCGACGCCTTTATCGAGTCGGGTCTGGCGGCGGTGCACGTGCCGGTGGAACTCGGCGGTCAAGGCATGCCGCTGTTGATGGACACTGCGGTGCGCGAGCACTTCATCTTCAACATGGGCTTCAATCTCTATATGGAGGCGTCGGTCGGCGCCGCCAACCTTATTGCGAATCACGGGTCTGAGGCGCAAAAAAGCACCTATATGGGGCCGATGTACGCCGGCACCTGGGGCGGCACGATGGCGCTGACGGAGCCTGGTGCAGGCACCGATGTCGGTGCGCTGACGACACGCGCCATCAAGCAGCCTGATGGCAGTTACCGCTTGGTCGGATCAAAGATCTTTATCTCAGGTGGCGACTCGGATCTCTACAGCAACATCATTCACCCCGTACTGGCTAGGATCGAGGGCGACCCCGCTGGCGCTGGCGGGGTATCGATCTTTCTCGTGCCGAAGTTCCTGGTCAACGCCGATGGCAGCCTCGGGCGCCGTAATGACTACACCATCTCCGGCATCGAACACAAAATGGGCTTAAAAGGCAGCGCTACGTGTGCGATGAGCTTCGGCGATCAGCAGGATTGCTACGGTGAAATCCTCGGCGAGCCGCGCCAAGGTCTCCGCATCATGTTTCAAATGATGAACGAAGCCCGCATCGGCATGGGCATACAAGGCGTCGGCACGGCCTCACTCGCCTACCTGCAGGCCCTCAAGTATGCCACCGAGCGCGTGCAAAGCTCTGACGCCACTCAGGCCAAAGACCCGAACGCAGCGAAGGTGCCGATCATCCGTCACCCCGATGTCAGGCGCATGCTGATGTGGATGAAGACCCACGTCGAGGGCATGCGCGGCCTGGTTTACTTCTGCTCACTCGCCGACGACAAGGCCCACTGCAGCAGCGGCGCCGAAAAAGGCACTTGGGATGGCATCAGGGATCTGCTGATTCCCATAGTCAAAGCCTACTGCACCGATATCGGCTTTCGCGTCACCGATCTGGCGCTACAGACCCACGGCGGTTATGGCTACACCCAGGATTATCCGATCGAGCAACTCATGCGCGATATGAAGATCGGCTCGATCTACGAGGGCACCAACGGGGTTCAGGCGCTGGATCTCATCGGCCGCAAGCTCGGTATGAACAAAGGCGAAACCTTCAAGGCCCTGGTCACCATGATGCAGGAGCGAGTCCACCTGCACAAAGATCAGCCGCTGCTGGCACCCCTCGTCGGCCCGATGGTCCAGGCGATCAAGGATTTAGTCGGCAGCGCCGTCTACTTCCAAGAATGTGGCAAGAGCGGCAAGCAGATCGTGCCTTTGGTCAAAGCCTATCCATTTCTCAATCTGTTCGGAACGGTCGCCTTGGGCTGGTTTCATTATTGGGCAGCTGGAATCTCCGCACCTAAATTTCTCGCCATTGCCGAAGAGAACGGCGTGGATCCTAACGATCAGGTTGCGGTGACCGCTTTGACCAAGCGCAACGCCGATGCCGCGTATTATCTGGGTAAACTGCACGGCGCGACCTTTTATCTGAAAAACGTCCTGCCTGAAGCAAGTCTGCTGGCATCGACCATTAAAAACGAGGACCTCTCGCTGCTTGCGATCAGCGACGAAAGCTTCGCCTCCTAGTGAAGGCTACGATCATGGAGGTTTTTTCTGCCGCTAAGACCAAGGTGACGCACAGCCGCTGCAGGGCTGGGTTCGTCACCCTCGTCCTTTGCTCGGTTCTTGGCTGCGTCACGTCTCCGGACATCAAGGCGATCCACCGGGTGAAAAAGGTCGCCGTCATCGGCTTCGCGGCGACGGCCAAGGCGGATGACCAATCTTTGAAATACATCTTGCATACGCGACAGACCGCGGAGTCCCTGTATAAACTAGTCGCGTTTCGACTGCAGCAAAACCAGCAGTGGACCGTCCTCCCTTCCGCTGACGTGCGCAAAAATGACGTCTATAAACCACTCTATAAGCAATTTACCAGCCACTTAATGATTGCTGGTATCCGAGTCAGTGGGCTCCTCGCGGCGATCGAGTCGTTCAATCTGAGCTATAGAAACCGCAGCGATCTGCTCAAGTCCCTGGCGGTTGATGGCTTGATTGACATCGGCTTTATCGTCGAAAAAAATGCGTTGCCCAGCAAGGTGGGGCCAGATCAGGCCACCGTTAGCGCCAAGATCTCCTTTGACCTCTATGTCAAAGGCACCCACGACAGCATTTGGCATGTCGCCTCATTGCCCACGCGAATCCAACAACCGTTGCCAGTGGTACCTGGTGCGACGTTTAGAACGCCAGAAGAACGGGCCCTAGCGATCGCCATGAACAGTGCTATGACAGCCATGTTTGACCAGCAAGAGGGGCGCGTCACGACCGCTCAGCCCGCGGTCAAAGCTCCGGCTCCGACGGCTAGTCCAGCTCCAACTCCAGCTCCGGGACAACGCCCCGGCGGGCCAGCTGCGGCAGCTCCCGCGACACGCACCCGTGGGCCAGCGGCGAATCCGGCAGCGAACCCAGCAGCGAACCCGGCAGCGAACCCGGCGACGAACCCAGCGGCAATCCCGGCAGCAAATCCTGCAGCGAATCCGGCGGCAAACCCGGCGGCAAACCCGGCGGCAAATCCGGCAGCGAATCCGGCGGCGAAACCGACTGCGAACCCGGCGGCGAAACCGACTGCGAATCCGGCAGCAAGTCGAGTGGCTAACCCGGCGGCGAATCCGGCAGCAAATCCGAGACCTAATGCCACGTTGAGTCCCACGGCGGTACCTGCGCCGGCGTCAGGCGCACATGGGCCAAAGCGAGCTTCGCCGTAATTGCGACCTATGTAGAGCCGTCCGCTATAGCCTTAAACACCCGTAATAATAATCCTATACTCGTTCATTTGGATATCGACCAAAGGTTTATTCAAGTTCTAACGAGCAGCGGACGACATGGGTTTTAGGATGCCTTAGCAGCATCGCATGTGCCCCTAAACAACTTCTTAGAGACGGGTAACGTATGCGGCAAATCAAGATCATCGGGTTATTTCTGTGCGTCAGCTGCGGCAACAACCCCACAGCGTTCAAGGAGGAATCGAACCACTCCTTGACCCCTGCGGCCGTGGCCGGCGGCGCTGCATCCCCAGGCGACGCCACCGCGCAGCACGACGCAACGCCGCAGACGAGCCCAAATGATGCGTCGTCGGCTGCTGCTGCCGCTGATGGGTCTAAGGCTGCGCCTGCGGTGGTCCTAACAAGCATCACCATCACTCCCGGCACTCCGACCTTAGGCGACGGAGCAACTCAGCAATTCACCGCCACTGGCACGATGAGCGACGGCAGCAAGAAAGACATCACCGCACAGGTCACTTGGACCACCGGCGACGGCAGTTCCCTTGAGGCGAGCGATCCGGTTAACCATCCGGGTCTGATCAAGGCGACAAAGATCGGCACCGCCACACTCACAGCAAGCAGTGGTGGAGTCATGGCCCAGGCACAAGTCACCATCACCTCGGCACAGATCGTCTCAATCGCCGTGGTGACGACACCATCGCTGAGCGCAGGGACACCAGCCACCATCAAAGCAATCGCGACCTACAGCGACGGCCACACGGCGGATGTGACATCCCAAGTCGATTGGGGCATCAACGGTCAAAAGGTCACTAGCCAGGGCGCTGGCGGCACTCCACCCAGTGGCGGTGGTGCCACAATCACTGGCACTCCCGGCAACGAGAGCCTCATCACCATACCCAATTCCGGCGGGGCGACGATCACCGCCACGTTGGGTGGTGCCACGGGTAACACCACGGTCATGGTCACTGGTGGCTTGGTCTGCACGACCAGAGAAAGCATCGTCAAGTCAGCAACAGCCACGCTCCTCACTTGGAGCGGCGTGAGTGGCGACGTCGACTATCAGATCGTGCCTGACACCCTGACGCCTCCGGTGGATATCGGCAAGGTCGTCCCCGGTGCTGCAGGCTCGCACCAAGCTGTTTACCAGGCTCCCGCAGTCATCACGACGTCGTTTGATGTAAAGATCGTCGCCACGCCAAAGAAGGTTGGCGATACTAGCGGTACATGCAGCATTCGTTTACTTGCCGACGGTGCCATCGGCGTCGTAGATAACGGCACCACCCAGGGCCCAATCGGCAATGTCTTTGCCATTCCCGCCGGCCAGCAGGTAAGCACGGCCACACTAACCGCCGCTTGGTTTACGCAAACGCCGATCGCCAACATCGTCTTGGCCAACTTTGATGTGCCGAACACCCCTTACCAGCAAGGTTTCCCTGGCTTTCCCAGCCTGACCGCGTGGTTTTCCGTGCGCTTTCAGGGCCAGATCAACATCCCTTCGCCTGGTGCCTACGCCTTTCAGTTAAACGCGGACGATGGTGCAGTGCTCTATATCGATGGTCAGGTCGTCGCCAATGATGATGGCGTCCATTCGATCCAAACGGCGACTGGCGCTCCGGTGCAGATGACCGCGGGGTTACATTCGTTCCGCCTGGATTACTTTCAAGGACCACCGATCTACCTGGCACTCCAGTTAGCCTGGAAGGGGCCTAATGATAGCGCCTTCAGCATCATCCCAGCCAATGTCTTTAGTCGTCCTAAAGCTAATTAAGTTTGTATAGAGGCTGAGCGGGCGTGGCCATGCAGATGGCCACGCCGCTTTATAAGGTTCCTGACTCGCCGAAACGGCGTTTTCCCTGCCCGCAGACCAAGCGTAACAGATGATATTTACTCTAATTTGTCTGCTATAAAAATTTGCCTAAAGGCTTTTCCGAATCCTTCCGATAGCACCTGTAGTTCTCGAGATGTAGCCATGACATCAGAGGATTCAGGAGGTTGGAAGAGATGTCCCGCGCTCTGACCATTATCCATTTAGCCAAATACCTGCCGTCCTTCAGTGGCGGCATGGAGGCGGTGACTGAGGAGCTCGCCTGCGCCGGGGTCGCCATGGGCGCAAGGGTTGTGATTGTTGGCGCCGATCCCGGCGGGACATCGCCGCAACCAAGTCGTCGCGGTATCGAGCTTGCAGCCTTGCCTGTTTATGGGCGACTCGGTCCGGTGCCGCTCGCTCCGGATTTCTTCCGCTTGAAATCCTTTTTGCAAAGCTGCGACGTCGTTCACGTGCACTTACCCAATCCCCTCGCCGAAGCGGCGCTACTCAAATACCTGATGTCCACGCCCAAGCACTTGTGGCCGAAGATCGTGCCGATCATGCATGTTGGAATGGTCCGCTGGCCAAGGCTCGGACGCCTGTGGGAGGCCTTAGTGCAAAAGCCCCTCCTGCGCCGTAGCGTCCGCCTGATTGCAGCAAGCCGAGAACTCGCCGCTGGCCTTGTGTCGATGCAAGACCTCAGTGCAAAGACCGATATCATCCCCTTCCCTACCGCACCGGCCGTGGCTCAGATGCAGCGGACACCCAGCAGTGGGATGGAGCTGCTGGCGATCGGTCGTTTGGTTAAATATAAAGGCTTTGATCTGCTGCTTGAGGCCCTTAGCGGTCTGCAAGTCGCGTGGAAGTTGACCATCATCGGTGCTGGTCCCGAGCGCGACGCCCTTGTTGCGCAATGTAGGTCTCTCAAAATCACCAACCAGGTCAGCTTTGTCGGGCATGTGTCCGACGGCGAAAAACAGCAGCGTCTGTCCAGCTGCGATATCCTCGTCGCGCCGTCGCGGACGGCTGCTGAGGCCTACGGTCTGGTGATTGCCGAGGCCTTTTCCTACGGCAAGCCTGTCATCACCACCAGCTTGGCGACTGGCGTGGCCTATTTGGCTCGCGGCGGCCAATGCGGCGCCGTGGTCCCCCCAGAAAACACTGCCGCTCTGCGCGTCGCGCTGCAGCAGCTCCTCGCCGACCCAGCCAAGCGCCGCAGCTGCGGCGAGGGCAACCTACGCTTTTGGCAAAACGAGTTAACGCGTGAACGCTTCGCCGAACGCTACCGCGCCACGATAGAAGCCCTGACCGGAGATGATCCTAAACAGCAGTTGGCTAATGCCAGCTAATCTAGACACGGTGGACCTATGCAAATTGACGCACGCACAAGCCCCATGCAGTTGGGCGTAAAGTCTGAGGCTCAGTCTGAGCCTATGGGATCCGCTCTGACACGGAAAGCAGAGCTGACCGTAGTCGAGCAAGATACCACGCTTCATGCATGGAGTGAGGCCTTTGATAAAGCCGTCGACCTAAAGTCGTGGGACTACCCGTCTCGGCTACGGCTCATGGCCAACCTCAATTACAATCCAAGCCGTGTCGGCTGGCGCTTTCGTCTGGCTAAACGACTGTTCGACATTGCCTTTGCCGGATCCGCACTGCTTGCGTTGTCTCCTCTCCTTGCAACCATCGCCCTCTTGATTCGGCTGACGAGCAAAGGCCCCATCTTGTTCTTACAGCCGCGCGTCGGCTTTCGCTTGCGCACCTTTACCATCTTGAAATTTCGCACCATGTATTTGGAAATGGAGAAAGTTGTACCGATTTTCGATATGACTCTGATGCGCTACCGCCGGCCGAACGTGACCGAGGATCTGCGCATCACCCCGCTTGGCCGCTTTCTCAGGCGCTGGAGCCTGGACGAACTGCCACAGTTGTTCAACATCTTAGTCGGCGATATGTCGCTCATCGGCCCACGCCCACTCAGCATCGAAGAGGCCTTAAAGATCCCAGAAGATGCCTTTTGTCGTTATGCTGTGCCGGCGGGACTCACTGGCTTAGCCCAGATTAAGGCCAGGTCAGTGGTTGTCGACCCAAGCCGCTTCAACTGGGATATTGCCTATTTAAACCAGCTCGGCGGGCGCCAGGAGCTGATGATCTTTTTACACACCTTTGCCGCGATTCGCGACAAGTGTTAGGTCCTCAGCATTGCCGGAAGTTAGAGCGCTTGGATCGATGGTATAAAGCATGCGCCGCAAGACTTCGCGAGCCTCTGCCGAGGTCTGAGAAAAGACCAAGCCCAAGTAAGTGGTTTTGACGCGGACCATGGTGCCCGACTCCGGATTTGGCCGCCAATCGTCACGAACCAAGACATTGGTGACACTTACATCACTGACAAACCATAGCGAATCCGCAGCCGCGGGCTGCTCTCTAACCACGGTGCCAGTCAGGACCTGGCCGATATGAAAAACCATGGAACGCCTGGTGTTCGTCAATTTCAGGCGCATGCCGCCCGACGAGATATCGCAGATTTCAACGATGCACTGATTTGGCAAGCTACGCTCTGAGCTCTCTCCAGCTACGAAACGGGTGATTTCCGGACTTAATTCGCAGACGACAGCACGGCTTTGCAACACCGACGTGCGGCGACTCGCTCGCCCCTGCCGAATTTGCAGCTGCCGCGGCATCGCGCAAAGCAGCAGGTGGCGAACCCGCAGGAGGATTCTTAGCTGGGTCAGCACGCTGATATGATTAACGCGAAAGCCGATCTGGCAGGAGACGCCGCTGCGAAAGCCGGCAATGCCCGCATCGACCTCCAACCGCAAGGGGAGCACCCGGACCAGTAGCAACCAGCTCTGCAGAAACCGCACGGTGATCGGTGGATCTTCGAGATTCGTCCACATTTGGGCCAACACATGCATCTTGCATGCGGCCCTTAGCTTGGCCATCGTCTCCCGAGGTGTTTGCAGCTGCGAATCGGTGTTAATGACGGACTCCCCCACTCATCGCTACCGGCCGAATATGATAAACTATCTTAGCAGAGTCCACGGTCGCGTGGTTAAACGAAGGAACTCCATGTTCAAACGCTGGATAGCCCTGGCCCTGGTCCTGGTCCTGTACATGCCAGCGCGGTCGTTTGCTGCCGAGGCCGAGGCCAACAAGTCTGCGCAGGAATACTTCGCCCTCAATCCCGAAGGCCGTCTGCTGATCAGTGTTCAGGTATGGGGCGATGTGACCCTCAGTGGTACCCATCATATCCCCGACAATACCACCTTAACCGCCCTGCTCGGCGTCACCGGTGGCCTTAAGGGCGCCCTGGACAACGCTAAAGTGACGGTGCGCCGCGAGGTCAGCGTTGGTAGTGGCATGCAGACCGAGATCATCGTCGTCACTGGAGACGAGTTGATGGGAGAGTCAAAGCAAGGCGCCATGACCATGAAGCCTGGCGATATCATCTACGTCGAGACCGCGCCATCGGGCGAACTTACCCTGCGCAAATTGACGGTCGTCTCGACGATCATCGGCATCATCAGTTCCTCGCTATTGACCTACTTCCTGATCAGCGGCCGCAAATGACGGTGCCGCCACGCCGAGTGCTGTATGTTTTTGCCAATGCCCATCTGGGTGGAGCCGAAAATATCACACTGCTTATGCTGCGCAGTCACAGCCCCACGCGTTACCTGGCGCAAGCGCTGTTTTTGCAGCAGGGTCCATTGGTTAGCGAAGCCACGAGGCTGGGATTTACCGTCCATAGCGTGCCAGGACGCTTGCGCCTGAGGCATCCGCGCACCGTCGCTCAGGCGATATCGACCGTAACCAAGGTCATCGAAGGTGAACGCATTGACCTAGTGCACTCCTGCATGCCCTACGCTCATATCATCGCCGCTGTAGCGGCGTGGCGCAGGCAGATACCAGCGGTGATGTTCCAGCACGGCCCGGTCGGCGGCAGCCTAAACCTCGTCGCTAGTCTAATGCCAACGCGCCTGGTGCTGACCAATAGTGCCTACACTCTAAGTAAGCAGGCCAAGACCCAACTGCGACCATGGCCCATGCGAGTGATCCCCTTGGCGACGGAATTGACCCAGATACCTCCACAGGCAGACGAGTTGCACCAGGATCACCTCGTGGTCACGATGCTTTCGCGCCTAGCTCCGGGCAAGGGTCTGGACTTCGCCATCGAAGCCCTTGCCCCCCTCATGCAGCGCGACCAGCGACTACGACTCGTCATCGTTGGCGGACCCTTTCGCCACTTCTTTCCCCGCTACCAAGAACAGCTCCAACTTCTCGCCGACGCCCATAAGGTTGGCGGTCAAGTGCAATTTGCCGGCTTCCAGCGCGACATTAGGCCCTACTTAGCGCGCACTGATATCCTACTCAGCGCTTCATTTGAAGAGGCCTTTGGCTTAACGCTTATTGAGGGACTAGCGGCTGGAGTCGCCGTCATCTCGTCGCGGGTTGGCGGCGCGGCAGAAGTGTTAGAAGACGGCGTCGACGGGCTGTACTTCACCGCCGGCGACGACGCCGACTTACGCCGCCAAGTCGAACGCTTGCATCACGAACCGGGCCTGCGTGCCCGACTTAGCGCCGCGGGTTTACGCACGGTTGAGGCGAGGTATCGACCACGCGTGATGATGGAGCACCTTGAGGGGTGCTATGATGAGGCGCTATCACGGCAAGCGCCAGAGATCCCAGTAAGGACCGCGCTGTAACGGCTGCATACTCAGCTTGACGGCAAACTCAGCAGGTATGCCATTAGGCTTCACCGCAACATAACGTACGGGATACCGACCTAGCCATGGCCTAGGATCGGCGCTGATTTGGTCAAACGCCGCCAGGCGTCCAGCGAGGCGGCTCGCCCGTATGTCCGCGCTGCGAGGTAAGTTGATCTCAAGGCCAAGACGCTGCTCAGCGGCAAAATCTGCTCGCGGGGTAGCCTGCAGATAACCGCTGAGGGCAGCACGTTCGTCCCATTCTCGGTCATCGATCGATGGACTAGAGAGCACGGTATAGTGGAGTAAAGGCCGCTGATTTTCCAGCACCGAGGCAAAATCAACAAAATCCTGTTGGCCAGCGACGAAGGCGTTAGGGACCAAGGGTAAGGCCTTGCCTTCAGGACTAAAGCGCATCTGCTCATAATGCTCGAGATCATGCAGAATGGTTTGACTTTCCTGGGTCTGCGTCGCTTCAATTCGTCTAAGCCACAGTCCTGACAAGAAGATCACCGGTGTCATCACATAGACAGCCGCGAGATAGGGGCGCTTCCAACTCGGTCGCCTAACCATTTCATTCCAGATCAGCGCCACCAGTAAGACGGCGTGGACTGGACCGATCGTGTAAAGCCAGTGGTAGTTTTGGATCTGCAGCGAGGTTAAAACCTGGTGATTGAGTAGGAGCAATGCGGAAAACGCGAAGACCCAAAGGTAGAGTAGCTGCCGCGCCCGCAGCAGGCACCAGACCAGACATAGGCAGGAGTATAGGATCGCCACCTTAGGAATGAGCAGCTCACTGGTGCGGGGAATGGTCACGAACATATCCCAACGATGCAGCCAATCGCTCGACGTCGACATGGATAAGGCAGATTGCGAGAGTACATTCGGCAGACCACAAATCAGACCGATCAAACCCGTAAAAAAATAAGTCCACCGCCGCTTGGCATCGATCAGCATGTTCAGAAAAAGTCCTAAACCGACGGCCATGACAAAGTAGAAATAGGCATAAAAAAGCAGACCACAAGCGAGGCCTGCGGCGATGGTCCGCTGCCATTTAAACTGCTCCAAGGCTCGACCTAGCAACCCGATAAACAGAAGAAGGTAGCCGAGGCTTAGGGTCGGCGTCACAATCCGCCAAGATGGAGCGATCTTCGGATAAGTCGCCAGAAATCCCTGACCATGCCCGCTAAGAAAGCTGACGACCAACCAGATCTGGCGTAACAACGGCATGGAATAGAGAACCCCCACATCCGCGCAGATCGCCACGGTGAGGCACACGGCTAACGCCTTGATCCTGGTGATGCGGTAGGTCAGTAGGTAGTACATAGCACTAATAAAGGCCGCCCCCATTGCGCGCCAGATGAGCCCGACCGCCAGTGGGCCAAGTCCAGCGGCTTTGGCGAGGACAATACCCGGAATCATCTGGAGCCACGGATAGGGATTTTGCAGACCGTTGACCAACATAGGCTCAGTGAGACGCCAAGGATGGTTGTCATAGGCTTGTCCCACGATGGCCAAGTAGAACATCTCATCGTGGTCAGCGATCCAAATCGGCCGATGCCAATGCGCTAGGCCTAACCAATGCGGCAAGGTGGCGAGAAACATCGCCGCAAGCATGCAGAGGAGCAGGGCTGGAAGGTGGCTCCGGATGGATCCTTGGGGCATGAGATGGACCTGGTTATGGTTTGTTTAGGCT
>JAPLFX010000060.1 GCA_026390445.1 Pseudomonadota bacterium | reverse complement strand
CGAGTTGGTGTGGCGCGCTAACGCAAGCCAACGAAGTCCTTTCTTCGCCTCACTCTTGATGATGCTGCTGCAGCTTGCCGCATTTGTTTTGCCGGTAGGCCAGTTCTATTTGGCTTCCGCTTTTTTTGAGCCGTTTACCTTGCTGTGTGTCGCCGTGATGCTTAAGCACCTGGTGCTTGGCGCTTCCGGCGTTGATGCTCGCCGCCACCTCCATACGGTCTACTGGGCCTTCGCGGTAGGGGTGTGCTGCAAGTTTACCGTGGTTTTGTGGGCACCAGCATTGGCCGGGTCGTGGCTACTTGAGACGCACGGCCGTTGGTACCAACGATTGTGGCATGGCTGTTGTGATTTAGTGCGGACGACCGCCCCAGTATGGCTGGTGACCTGTTACTTCATGCTGACTAATAGCGAAAAGCTGGCGCCTATTTCCTGGTTCAAGCACCTCTACGCGAAGACTAATGAAGCGGCGCCGTCGGCACACGGTGTTTTGTGGCAGCATCTTTTATCCTGGCTAAAAGTCACGAGCCATTTGCTTGGTAGTCCGTGGGCCTTTGCTTGCTTGCTGCTACTTCTGCTGGCCGCCACGCTATTGGTGCTGCGCCGTGCATGGATGCAGCGCATGGCGCCGAACAAAGCTGGCGGCGCGGCTGCAGCGACGTGGCAGTTGATGGTGATCATTGGGCCGTTTTGGCTGCATGCGCTGGCGGTTTGGTTGGCCGGTTCGCTGATTTTAGACCGGTATTTGTTTCTCTTGATACCGCAGGGCATTGCCGTGCTAGGTGTCGGCGCGATGCAGGTTGGCGAGGTAGTATCGGCGCGCATGCTTGCAGGCCGACTGTATCATGCTGGTGTAATCGCCTTATTATTGGCTGCTGGGTGGTTTGCCTGCTGCGCTTACCCCTATCACATGTCTTTTGAGCATCAGGTATTTTATCCGCCGGCATTCGGGCGCGCGCTGCATCAAATTTTGGAAGAAGTCCCGGACGGTGCGGTGATTCACCAGCAGGATAAGCTGTGGTTTCTATTTCCCTATGTTCGTAACGGTCAGATTCGAACCGCGTGTCAAAGCGATCTGTGCGTGCAAGAGGCGGGCTACGGACATCGACCGTTTGATCGCCAATTTTTATTTTATGATCCGCCAGGAGTGCCATCTTCGGCTGCTCCGGCCCGACTGTATCAAGCCTTCCCCACCGACCTTTTATCGGCAGGTGGGACGACCTATGCCGCGACCACGACGCTCGACGAACGCATGTTTCGCTCGGCGCTGCGGCTTGGCGGTTGGGCCCAGAGGGTCGAGTTAAGTCCAGGCCAGGACTCTGCCACCAACTTGCCGCCGCCTTCCCGGGATCCCGCTTTGCATGTGACGTGGCGCGCGCTGCCAAGTGTGCTGCTTGAGCTGCAGGTGGAGCGCAAAGCTTTGCCCGCTGTGCTTGACTCCTGGGTGCCAAAGCGGCTGCACCTGTCGGGACGAGTGGTGATGCGGCCACCGCTTCGTTTGGGGGAGGCATGGTGGTTGGGCTTTCGTGCCGAGTCCTTGGTTGCTGACGGCTGGTCGGGCAATCTGGTCGACATCGCGCCTTTGCTTTGGAAGGGCTATTTTGTCCCGCTTAAGCCGCTCGATGTGCCGGTATCCGGAGTCGGGCAATTTCCGCAGGATTTGACTTGGATAGGTGGTGCAGGCGCGCCGCAGGTGGTGGCAAGAGTGTGGTCCGCTCGTTAATACAAATTTAAGGTGAGCTCATGTCGCAGAAAATAGGGTCGCAATCCGTGCTAACACACGATGTCACCGTGGTGATTCCGGCCTACAATGAAGCGCGGCGCTTGCCTAGTCTTTTGGCTGAGTTTCAGTCCCTTCTGGACAGCGAGCCTAGGCTGTCGCTAGTGATCGTCGATGACGGTTCTGAGCTCGAGCATTTTCAGGCCATCGAAGCAATCGTCGCGGGCCAAGTTTCTGCTGGTCGAAAGATGAGCCTGGTACGACTGCTGCATAATTCAGGCAAAGGCGCAGCTCTGGCCAAAGGATTTGAACTGGCGCAAACACCATTTGTTGGATTTATCGATGCCGATGGCTCGGTGCCGGCGACTGAGTTTATGCGCCTAGTTTGCTGCTTGACTCAAGATCCGCTCGTCGATGCCGTGCTGGCCTCGCGGGTTAAGATGCTAGGCATAAAGGTCGAGCGTAAATTGCTGCGCCATTTGATGGGACGGGTCTTTGCCACGGCTGTTAGCGTGTTATTTGATATTGCCGTGTATGACAGTCAGTGCGGATGCAAGATTTTTCGCCGTGAGGCGGTGATGCCGCTGCTGCCACTCATTCAGTCGAAGGGATGGCTGTGGGATACCCAGCTGATGATCTTGCTCTACGTTCGCGGCAAAAACCTGATTGAGGTACCCGTCCGCTGGAGCGAAGTCCCTGGGTCCAAGGTATCGCTTTTGTGGGATCCGCTGCGGATGCTGGGGGAGCTCTTGTTATTTCGTCGGCACCTACTATCTCCTCGGCAGACCGACACGCGATCAACCTAAGGTCGCCTGAATCACCGTCCATTTTGAGTTAAACGAATGGGACTTCATGAGTAGAATCAGACTCTTCATCATCTCTTTTATTTTTTCATCTATCTGTGCACTCGCATCAACACATCGAGTCGGGGCTACCGTGGCCGCAGATGGCTTGGACACATGGCAAATAGCCGTGGTGAAGGAGACATCAGAGGGCCGCGCGTCAATCGATCTTTTGGATCATCAGGGCGGCATGGTCAAAACGATCTTTGAGCCTGGACGGACTTGGGCTCTCACCTGGTCGGCCGATGGGCAACGCTTGGCATTCATGTCAGACCGTGATGTCTCGGGGCAACCGCAAGGAGATAAGGTCGATGATCCTTTTTATCAACCGCCAGGCCATCTCTTTGTCATCAACCTAATCGATCGAATGCGAACAAAAATCACCGATGGTCCCAGTAAAGGCTGGCTTCCCCGGTTATCACCCGATGGACGACAGGTCGCTTTTTTGTCCGACCGAAACAGTAGCGGCGATTTATATATGAGCCCCACGCAACAGCCGTTGGTTACCAGACTGACCGTGGATAAGAATTGGCCTCTTGAGGGGGCGCTGTGGTTCTCGTCGTCAGAGCTTATGCTTAATTCTTTTGTTGACGATACGCTTCAAGTATTTCGGATGAACGTCATCGATCAGGTGAGCAGGCGGGTTGAACTTGATGCCCCTCCACACAGTAAAGCTGGATATTTAGCCGTGTCACATGACCGCAAACAGTTGGCTTTTGTGATTAGAGACCGCGAACTGGATACAAAGACGGGTGTCATCAATCCACAGCTGTATGTCGTTGCGCTGAACGACGGACACCGCCGGCGTTTGACCTTTGACGACAGCGTCAGTTATTCGCCCAGTTGGTCTCCGGATGATCAGTGGATTGCGTTCTTGCGGGAAGTCGAGACCAAAGATGGGCCAAGAGCCAGCCTCTACGTCATTCGAGGTGATGGACAATATGAGAGGATCGTGGCAACGTCGGTGACGAGTTCTCCTTCTTGGCTAACCAATAAGAATGTTCTTGTTTATACTGCGTCCGTTGAACAGTATTCCGGCCTATTTATGTTTGATATGGATAGCGGCACAGTAACCCGCATTGGCGACCATCATGCCAATTATCAAGGTCCGACTACTCGTGAAGGACTCGCCCGCTGACTAGTCTGGGGTGGCGATGAGTTATGCCGATAACTTCCAGATGGGACGAGCGAATCGGAGTATGCGCTCTAGCGTTCGGATCTGTTCCGACGAAGCTTACGGATCAGAGGCGCCATGGCCGACGGCGGCGAACCGCCTGCCTCGAGATGGGCGAGCAGCAGCTGTTGAAGGTCTGTACGAAAACCGTCCACGCGCGCCAAGACAGCCTCGGCCGTATGTCCCAGCTCCGTCGCGAAGCCACAGCTGGTCGACCTCAGTGTCGCCATAGTTAGACTGATAAGAACGCTTTCGGCATTAACACCGGCATCGATTTCTTGACCTTGGGCCACGAGACCTGGAACCGACGGCCAATCGCCTTGCTCCTTCAGCCACAAAAGATCATAGAGATTCTTCTCGCTGCAGCGGCTGACCAGGGTCGCGATCTTCATCTTGCGCAAAGTCGATATTGATGCGACGCGAATCCCGCTGGGAACAGTGTGAAACTGACCCACTTGGTGTAGATGGGCGTCCAAAACTGCTTGGGCCGTGAATTGGTGGCCGTCCAGCTCGACGAGGACGTGGAAGAATGCTGGGCTCGTACGCTCGTCCGACAGCACGGCACCCAAGCGCTTTAGGCCTTTGATTGCGGCCACCGTCATCGCCTGCGCGGTCTGGTCGCCGGTAAACAGATCCATATCATCGGACCTTCGATGTCCGGCGTAGAATCCGGCCAGAGCCGTGCCGCCCACCAAGCCAATTCCGGGAGCTCCCCCAACGAACACGTGGCGAATGGATGCTAGCAGCGGCGCAGGTAGTACCTCAGCGGCTAACGTTTCGTCTGGCGAAGCTGCCATATCGCCTCCAAAGCGCGTCGGCGCGCCGGAATCAGGTGCGTTTTGTACGCAGGAAAGTCCCGCCAGACCTTTGCCCCAAGCATGTCAGCCGTAGCATACAGTCCATAGCTCTGCACCAAGCGTGCGATGGCCGCCGCTTCGCCACGCACAGCAGCGGCCGCCAAAGCGGGCACTGACGGGTAGAGTCGATCCCACAGCAACTGCGTCTGCACTCGCCCTAGCTCCATGGGCTTGTCTACAAGCGGCAAGGGACGCAACAGATCATCCGCCGAGGCGCCGATCGCATCAGCTAGAGCCTTCAGGTGCAACGACCCAATGCTGATATCCGTTTCCGGAGTCTTGAACCACTGGGAGACCGCCTGGCGACTGACGCCCGCATAACGCCCAATGTCTGCCTGTGACAGATTGCGGGCCTCGGCCAGTGCTTTTAAAGTTTGCGTGTTCATGGCGCCTGCTCCTATTCCGAGTCTGGAGACTTATCGGCAAGGCGTCAAGTATACTTGACACATATTTTTAGAGTTTCCTATTTTATTCTGTTATAACAGATGGATACTAGGTCCGTCCGACGCTGCCGGCAGCGCCGCGAATACCAATTCAATGTTGCGTTGGCAGCATTGCCTGCCGTCGCTAGTGAATCGCCCGTTCTGACCGTTCAGTCGTTGACTCCCGGCATTAGCAAGACGCTATAGCCGTCGGGCTCCTGAATGATTCCGAGCTTTGGTTCGATCACCGTCAAATTTGCCGTATTCGTGCCCTGTGGCGTTGCTTCGACTCTTCTTTGCCGCCACTTAAGTGCCAGCACCGTGTTGAAGGCCGGATTTCTTGTCGCATAAATATGTTTGGCGCCAAGAATGCGTGGCAGGTTGTTGATGATGGCATCGGTCAAACCATCCTCGTGTTTGGTCACGGTGAGGAGTTGCATGACCAAACCAATGGCCAGAGCTAGGGCAAATAGCGCCTTAAACAGCCGTAGTGAGATGGCCCAGCGCAGCAGGATGACGGTGAGAATCGAGAAAAAGGGCGTGGTCAGGGCAAAGTACCAATTGAACTTAGTCGCCGAGTTGGCGAGCACCAAACAGGTGATGACGCCCATGCAGGCGCTCAGACAGAGGAGGTCATCGTGGCGCAGCCTTTGCCAGAGGCGCTTAAGGGGGCTCTTGGTGCGAACGAGGAGAATGATGAGGCTCAGGTACAGTAGATAGAGCCAGGGGGAAAAACGAGTGTCCAAGGCTTCAAAGACAAAGGCTGGAGTCGTGGTGTCGCCCTCTATCTTCTCAGTGAAGCGCCGTCGAATATCATAGTTCACCATCACGTCCCAGGCATCGCTACCATAGGTACTATTCACAAACCGGTTACCGTAAAAATGCACACAGCAGTACCAGCCGCCGATAAATGCGCTGAGGATCGCCACCCCAGCCCAGAAGGTTGGGTCGCGCAAAAGCGACCAAACCTTGCCGCGCAGCAGTAGGTAGAGGCCCAGGCCGGGTAGGAACAGCAGCAGCATTAAGCCCTTGCTGAGAAAGCACAGGCCTGCAAAGAAGGCCGCTGTCAGCAAGGCTGGGCGTTCATTGAAGCGGGAGTAGCGGGCAATAAAGTAGACTACGCCTAGCGCCGTGAAGACGTATAGCGCGTCCAAATCTCCGCTGCGACTGACGTGCGGTCCGAGAATGCCGCGGCAGGTGATCAGCGCCAGGCAGACTAGGGCGGCGCTGAGGCCACCCTTGTAGAGACGCACCAGCAGAAAGGTGAAAGCCACGGCGCCGAGTCCGGCTAGCGCCGATGGCGCGCGTAAGGCCCATTCATTGAACCCAAGGATCTTGTATGCGAGTGCGATCAGCCACATGCCGAGTGGTGGCTTGGCGACCCAGTCATCCATCTGGTTGTCGAAGTAGTAATTGAGGAAATCACCGCGCTGGAGCATTTGCAGCGCGTTTTCGCCGTAGCGAGTCTCGTCCCATAGCCGTACACCGTGGTCGCCCAAGCGCCAGAACGCCAGCCCCGCCGCTAAGGTGAGGATAGCGGTCAATAGCCACCTAGGGTCGAGTCTACGCCAAGCCAGAGTCGCGAATTGTGTCACTGCTTGCCCTTGGCGCTAGTGGTTGGCCGATGGAATGTTGCACGAAATAGAGCGGTCGTCTTTTGACCTCATTAAAGATCTTGCCGATATAAAGGCCAAAGACGCCAATGAAGGTCAGGTTGAGCCCAAGGCTAAGTACATTGAAGCTAAGTAGGGACACCCATCCCTGTGCCAGCGGAGTGATGCCCATGGCGACCAGGGCGACTGAGACCAAGATGTAAAGGAATGCCACTACCGAGATGGCTAGCCCCAAGACAAACGGAAGTTTTAGACCAAAGTCAGAAAACGACACCATGCCGTCGTAGGCCAGGGTCAGTGACTTGCGCAGAGTATAGCTGCGCTGGCCGGCGAAACGAGGCGGACACTCGAAAGCCAGCGTGGTTTGTCTAAAGCCGATGTATGGGACCATACCGCGAAAGAACTTCAGGCGCTCAGTCATCGAGCAAAGAGCGTCGACGCACCGTCGATCTAGTAAGCGGTAGTCGGGACTGTGCGGGATCAATTTGACGTCTGCCGTGCGGTTGTAGATGGCATAAAACAGCCGAGACAGGAGATCGCCACTAGCTTTGGTCGTAGCGTTGTTGTGGCGCAGCGTATTGACCACATCGTAACCGCTCCGCCATGCCGCGATCATGTCGGGTATTAGCTCCGGGGGATGCTGCAGATCAGCGTCCATGGTGATCACGACGTCACCTCTAGCGGCGTCCAGGCCGCAAGCCAAGGCAGCCATATGACCGACGTTGCGCGATAGGCTGATGCCGTTGATGCGAGAGTCCTTTTGGCTTAATGCGGCGACGCGGGCGAAGGTATCGTCCTTGCTGCCATCGTCGATAAACAGGATCTCGTAGCGCTTGGTCAATGGCGGGAGGATTCGACCCAGCTCCTGTGTCAACTGTTCGACACAAGCCCCTTCATTATAGGACGGGACGATGATCGAAAGGCTAAAGTCATCTGGTCGGCTCATGGTCGTCTCGTGCTCGCGCTTCAGGCCAAGATGGGTAGATCTTTGAATTGGATCAGTGTGATGCCTTGCTGCTGGACCGCCTGGGCCGCCTTCGGATCAACCAGAGCTGCAAGTTCACCCGCCCAGCCGAAGTCCCGGTAGCCCTCACCAAGGTGTTGGCGCAGGTAGGGGCAGTCATGTCCGGGATGGGTCATCAGCTCCATGGTGCCCTTAGGCATCGACTCCAGCAGCTTACACAATGCCACCGTATCGAGACGACCACAGATGTCAAAACCAGCAAAATAATCTGTCGTAGATAGGCCCGCCGCCCGCGCCTTGTGCGCAGCTCGGTAGCCCAGCAGGCGCAGCGCGAGGTTGTAGTGGCGTCGTCGCCAGCTGCCGGGGACGGTTTGGCTGCGCGGTGGGAGGCGGAGGCTAGGCACCTGATGTTTGCGCAAAAGGCGCACCACCACCTCGGTGATGCCTGGTAATAAGTGCAAATGCTGGGTCCCGTTGGCGAATGGGATCTTGCCGACGGCGTCGCGCATCCGCTGCAGCTGCAGGTCGAGCTCGAACTCGAGTTCCCCGAGGTCAATACGTCCACTAAGGTAGCGCAGTAAAAAGCGTGGCCAGGCGCGGTGTAGGCACACCCGCTCCGGTCCGAAGTAACGCAGCGTATCGGTCAGTGAATTCACCTGCCCGCCCAGCGCCAAGCCCTCGACGATGCCAAGGTGGATCCCAACCTCTAGTTTTGGATACTTGGGAATCAGCCGCAGAGCTTCATCGGTCGCCATGCCATTCATCAATAAGGCGGTCGACCCGAGGATGCCACGGGTGTGAGCCTCGATGATGCCAGCGTTGATCTCCGGCGTTAAGCCAAAGTCGTCAGCCGTTACGATCAGCTGACGCTGCGTTAACATCGCCGTTTGATGCATTAAATCGCTTTGTCCACGGTGATTTTAACGCTTGAGCCAACGGCGACGTGGTCGGCGATGCCGATGAGGTCGCCTGGTTCGTCGCGCCCGGCGGAGCCATCTTTATCAAGGCGAGCCTTGATGCGCAGGTTTTTGGGTGGTGCCCCGCCCGACATCGCCATGACGTTTTCGGAGGTTAAAGCGCCTTTGTAAAAGGAGCCCTTGGCGTCTTTATCCAAGCTGACCTTCATCGCGCCGTAGGGCATCGGCATAGGGCTATCAGCATCATAGAGGACCAAAAACAGTGTGCGGATCCCGGCATCCTTTTTCACCAGCGCCGCATCGGTGATCGATACTTCGACATCGGCGATTTTTTTCGGGGTTTCGGCAGCTTTTTTGGCTGTCGTCTCGGCGTGTGCCAAAGGCGCTGTAGCGAAGATCGCGGTGAGGATGGAGGTGGTCAACATATTCATGATCGGCCTTTCAAAGGGACAAAGGACAAGGAATGCAGGTGACCTATAAAACCGACAAATGCCGGTGAGGTCAAGCAGGCAAGACGGGTGTGCCAGGCCCGCCATTCCTCACCTAAGCGGTGTCACCTACATGATCTTGCCTATTTGCCGCGATAGTAATCCGCGTCGGCAAATGCCAGCGCGGCGTCTACTTCACTCCAGAACCGGTGCAGCCGCAGCACGGGGGCTGGTCCGCCACGTAGGTAGGCTTGAACCTTGGGAAAGTCAGGATCAGCCGTAAACTGTGGGCGGAGGCTCAAAAAGGTGCTGTGACGGTTGATGTCTGCGCCATTTGGCATCACCCCGACAAAGTCAGCGGGGATCTGCGCCGACTCATAGAACTGATTGTAGTCCCGGCGCACTTCATCGGCGGTGACCCCGCGGTCGTCGCGGTACCAGTTCCACAAGCGGTCGGTGAGTTGATC
>JAPLFX010000260.1 GCA_026390445.1 Pseudomonadota bacterium | reverse complement strand
TCACTGGGTCAGTCACTTCATGTAACACGCTGAATTAACTGTATTACAGGCTGTGGTGGAGGTTGTGGAGGTCCGGCCGTCGTGCGTTTTTGCCGACCGGGGAGTGACTGGAGGAAAGGTCGCCTTGTCGGCACACCACTTCGTGGATCCGACCCCACTCTTTGCAGAGTCCCTGCCTCTTTCCCAATGGCCCCTATCGCAAATGTCAAGGACCTCATTTGTGCTATGCTAGAAGTAAACACTCTTATCTGGAGATTCTTTGTTAAAGTCATACCTGCATGTTTTATCAAAGAGTATAGTTGTGGTGTTGTTATTCACCGGCTGCCGCAGTACCGGCAGCCGCCTCGACGCCGCTGCCGCCGGCCAGCAGATGCCGCAAAAAATGCATAGCTGCGGCAGTCAACTTAGCGCCGCGCAGTACCGAGAACTTCTGACCCTCTCCGACATCACGGGTTTTGATGACTTCCTCGACGCAGCACCGCGGACCAAGCGGATCGCCGAGATCTTTGCAGCAGCTAAGGACCGGCGCGGGATTTTTGCCTCGATGTATGTCGAGATCACGCAGGAATCCGTTGGCTCCTCACACCGCGGTGAATACCAGGACTCGCAGATGGCAGGCGCTCTGGTGCTTGGGTTCGCGCGTCGGTATCTCGGGCCATTGCACGATTATCTGATGGATAAGCCGGTCATCAATGAATGGCAGACCTATTTTACCCTGGCCGAGGATTGCAGCGCGTCGGACCTGCGGGTTCTCGGGACGGGTGTAAACACGCATCTGACCTTTGATTTGCCGCACACCGTCGCGGCTATCAAGGCACCGGCGTCCTTCGAAGCGGATTTTACCAAGTTTGGCGATATCCTGATCGAGAAGAAGCAGGCTAGCACGGACTTGCTTTTGTCCGAGCAACAGGTTTATGCCGCCGACTTCTTTGATGGCTTCTTTCTGGGCAAAGGCGTTGATCAAATATTTGGCAAAGGCGCGGCATCTTACTTTGGATTTCGCGCCATTCGCGCCGAGGCTTGGTTTAACGGTCGCAGCTTGCAAAATCCATCGCTGAGCGGTGCGATCGAAGGTGGCATTCATGCGGCTTGGTTGTCGCGGCAGGGGATCTTGCGTTTGATCCACAACTCCAAGCCGGCGACACCGTAGCTAGGATTGCTGACCCACGCCCTTGTGGTCAAAGAGGTGCTGCTGTGTCGCGTTATTGAAGATGCTGCGATCAGGATCTTTGTGTCGCTGTGACTCTTTGAATATCAGTAAGTTATCAGGAGTGACTGACCCCCTGGATTTGCCGGGCGGGTGGGGGTATTATGATAAGATCCCATCCAAGAGGTTTCTATGCATCAGCAACGCCACTTTGCGCTTTGCCTTGGCCTTTGTTTTGGCTTCGGCTCCTTGCTCGGATGCAAGGAAACGACGCATAGTAGTGAGAACGACGATTCGATTCCGGCGGCGCGCAAGTCGACGAAGTCGGAATTCTATGCGGATGGATCGGCGGAGATTCAGCAGACCAGCGACTTCTACTTTCAGGTGTGGAACCAAACCTTCACCGCGCACTATGATGATCTGCCGAAGACCGCTGTCCTGCCAAAGGAAAGGCAGGCGATGACCGGCAGCTACTATCCGCAGTCCGATCACGGCACCAATAAAGTCATGGTCGGTGGTCAGTCGCCTTTGCAAAAGTATGATAACGCATTCAATAACGGGACTCACACCGCAAGTGCCTGGGAAGAGGCAAACCATACGTCCAACGTGTCCTGGGCTGGTCACTGCAACGGCGTGGCCGCGGCGAGTCAGCGCCATCCGCGTGAACCAAAGAAGAGCGTCGTTCGCGGCAATGTGACCTTTGCGCCGCAGGACATTAAGGCTTTGCTCGCAGAGCTTTATATGAATGCTGACTTTCAGTTTCTCGGTGGGTCACGCGGCTGCGTCACGCCGCAATCGCAGATTTTGCGCCCAGACCAAAGGTCCAATCCAACGATTATGGATAACTGCCAAGGGATGAATCCCGGGACGCTGCATGCTGCCGTGGCCAATTGGATCGGTCGGATGCAGCATGCGATCATCATCGATGTGTACTCAGGTGACGAAGTCTGGAACCATCCGGTGATCAGCTATAATGTGCTGTCTAGCGACTACGTGACGGCGCAGCAAGCAGCCCAGGCCGTCGCGGGCAGAAGCGATTACGCCTTCAATCCGACTGCGGTGAAGTTCGTAAAAGTGCACATGTCGATCGTCAGCGTCGACTCGTCAGGCTCCGAGGTCCTCGGCCAACAAATTCCCTACACCAGTGATCTGAACTATATCCTCGAACTAAATGGTAGCGGCGATATCATCGGTGGGGAGTGGACGGGCACTAGTATTAAGGTCCATCCCAACTTCCTCTGGGTTGCGTTTGAACCGCTTCCAGCCAACGGTAGCCCGCAACTCGGTAACCCGAATTTGGACGTCGCTAAGGTCACTAGCCTGTGGGCGGACTCGGTGGATGATCCGAATAACCCGCCTCCGGACTTTTCCCGTCCGGTCGTCCCCAATAGCTGGGGTCAGTTTGCTGGGTTTAGCGCCGTCTTTGACGGTTTTAACACCGGTGCGGCGTTTGCCGGTAAGCCGCTGCAACTCCGCGTCACTCGCGGCGCAAATATGGCAGGCCCAGGCGTGGAGCTCACGCTTGCGCTCAACGGCTCGCCGCTGACGGTGGTGACAAGTACAGGCAATGAGAACTTCACCATACCCGTCACAGCCGGCACCGGACTCAATCGTTTCGAATTTACCTGGAAGAAAAACGGCACGGTCGTCTACAACGAATTTCTGCGCTTTCGCGTGAGTCGTTGAACATCACCGGGCCGAATCTTCTAGTCAGCTAAGCCTCGCGCCGTCTGCTAGGTGCTATCCGCAGCAGCTGGCCTAAGAAAAAGCCCAGGCCGAGGCTAAGCCCCACGGCTTTGAGGGGGTGATGCTTGATGGTGACCGAGGCCTTCCTGATGGCCCGGCGCGGCTCGATGTGCGTCACATAATCGACCACCGAGTCGATTCCGTCTTCAGCGCTGTCGACGGCGCGGACCAGAGGCCTTGCTGCAACCTTGAGGCTCGACGAGACGCGGTCCGCGGCATCCCGCGCAGCGTGGCCCATCGCCTCGAACACATGGCCTTCGGCGTGACTGGCGGCGGGGGATTTTGCCGCACTGAGGGCGTCGTCTAACACTGGAGCTTTGCGTTTCATATCGTGCACCTTTGCATGGCAAATGGGATGAGGAAACACCAGATCTCTGCTGTTGCTCACTGCATTTGCTGTGCCAGGGTAGGTCGCTCTCAGCGTCGTGCGTAACTAGCCGAAAGCGATGATCTTATAATTTCCTGCATCGCCGTGCAAATCACCTAACTCATACAGGGTGGCGCAATCTTGCAACACCAAGCGGCGTTGTTGAATCCATACCTCTCCGTTTCTCCCTCACTCCCTTTTTCCGTGGTCAAAGCAAAGGCCTGCTTTAAACCACGGGGTAACGGCGGCAGGGAGGAGCGGAGTTTTTCAGCAAAGCCCACCTAGGTAACAGCCTGTTCGCCTCACCGCTGCGCCGCTTCGACCTGCGTGTTGACCCATCCGAGCAGTCCCGTCAACTCCTGATCGACCTCGGCGTCGGTGAGCGTACGCTCGGGCGACTGGAAGGCAAAGCGGTAGGCCATGCTTTTTTGACCCGGCGCCAATTGGTCTCCCGCGTAGACGTCAAAGAGACTGGTCGCAACGAGGAAGTGTTTAGCCTTGCAGCTCTTCACGGCGGCTAGGAAGTCCGCGTGGGTTTTGGTCGTCGCGACGACAAAGGCGACATCGCGAGTCACCTGGGGAAAGCGGCGCAGCACTGGAGTGGCGCGTTGGCCCTTACCCTTGGCGTCAAAGAGCACCTCCAAATCCAACTCCAACACCACTGGACTGCCACCTTCGCCGAGGTCCAAGGCCGCAGCCGTGCGTGGATGCAGCTCGCCGACAAAGCCGGCGACCTTGCCGTTGAGTGTGATCGTCGCTGCCGCTCCGGGGTGCAAGAAGGGATAATCCGCAGCTTTGATTTCTGCCCATTGGGCGCTTGCAACTAGGCCAAAATCGCGCAGGATAGCGACCACGGCGGCTTTGCCTTGATAAAAGCTGGTGGCGACCCGCGGGCCAGCCCAGCCTTTATCCTGCCACGGCTGATCGAGGATGGCGGCAAGCCAGTGACGCTCGACCGGCCGGTTTGGCTCGCCGCGTGCGCGCCGCGCATAGTGGCGGGAGCCACGGGTTAACGCGCGCAGCAAGGCTGGAGGTTGGTTTGGTCCCTCGACTTTGGCCACCGGACTAAAGTAGCCGCGACCGCATTCAAATAAGCGGGTGCCGTGCTCGCTGCGCCGGCGGTTGGCGCTGACGGCGCGCAGCAGGCCAGGTAGCAGCGAGGTCTGCATGTGCTGGTGCGATTCGGCGAGGGGATTCGCCAACGACAGCGAGGGGTAGTAGGGATGGCCCGCCTCGATGCCCAAAGCCGCTAGATCGGTCAAGGCGACAAAGGGAAAGGTGATGGTCTCGCGCAGTCCCAGTGTCGCCGCCGCGGTGCGTGCATGTTCTTGAAATTCGATAAACGGATCTTCCGGCGTCGTGCGCAGGTTCATCACTGGTAGATGATAGGGAATCTTATCAAATCCCATCAGACGACCGACCTCTTCGATCAGGTCGACTTCGCGCTCGAGGTCGCCGCGAAAGAACGGGATTTCAAAGACGAGCCGGTCATCTGTGCTGTCGAGCAGCTCCAGCTCTAGGCGCTCCAAAGAGGCGATCACTTCGTCGCGGGGCAGTAAGTTGATGCCCAGGACCGCTTTGGCTTGACTGAGGCGCAGCGCGATGACGCGCTTGGCGATATCGCCTGGGTAGCTATCGATGACCTCAGCGGCGACGCGTGGCAACGGACTTAGGCCGGCCTCCTCACTGCCGCGGACGATGAGGTCGGCGACGCGGCGGGCGACGTTGACCAAGTAGTCGATATCGATGCCGCGCTCAAAGCGCTGCGAGGCCTCGGTGCGCAAGCCTAGGCGCTTGGCGGTGCGCCGGATGCGGCGCGGTGAGAAGGCGGCGACCTCGATGATCAGGGACGTCGTATCGGCCTTGATCTCGCTGTTTTCGCCGCCCATGATACCGGCCAGGCCGATCGGACCTTCGGCGTCGCAGATCAACAGATCGCCGGACTTAAGCGCGCGCTGTTGGCCGTCGAGAGTCGTCAAGGCTTCGCCTTCACGCGCGTCGCGCACTTCGATGCGGCCGCCACGGATGCTACGGGCATCATAGGCGTGAACCGGTTGACTGAATTCGAGCATGGTGTAGTTGGTGGCATCGACAAGCAGATTGATCGGCCTAACTCCAGCGGCGCTCAATCGCTTTTGCATCCAAGCTGGCGCGGGAATCGTCGCGACTTGGTCGACTTGCAGCGCGACAAAGCGCGGGCAACCGTCCTGGTCGGTGATTTGGACGGTGATGGCTGGCTTCACGGCGCTGGTTTTGGCCAGACCAAGCGCTGGACGTTTCAGTGGGCGCTGTAATTTCGCTGCTAAATCTCGAGCCAGGCCAAAGACGCCGCTGCAATCGGCACGGTTTGGCGTGACGTTTAGGGTTAAGACGGTATCGCCTAGGCCCAGGGCCTGCGCCACATCGGTGCCGACCTTGAGGGTGGCGTCGAGTTCCATGATGCCAGCTGATTCACTGGATAGAGCCAGCTCTTGCTCGCTGCACAGCATGCCGCAGGAGGTCTCGCCACGGATCTTGGATTTCTTGATCTTGAAGTTGCCGGGTAGCTCGGAGCCGACCATGGCGACGGCGACGGTCAAGCCGGCCCGTGCGTTCGGGGCGCCGCAGACGATCGCCAGTGGCTCGGCGGCGCCGACATCGACCGTCGTCACTTGTAAGGTGTCGGCATTGGGGTGGCGCTGGGCCGTCACAATACGGCCGACAACAACCTCGCCGCTGTAGATTTTAGAGGTCTCAACCGCCTCGACCTCTAGGCCGATGGCGGTGAACGCGGTGGCGACGGCTTCGGTGCTGAGGCCGCTCAAATCGACGTAGTCATTCAACCAAGACAGGGAAACCTGCATGTGCCGTGTACCTTATACCTTAGGTAAAGATCGGGAAGTGACCGAGGAAGTCGTGGCTTCCCTCGAACAGGGTCCGGAGGTCATCGAGCTTGTATTTCAGCATGGCCATACGGTCGATACCAAAGCCAAAGGCAAAGCCGGTGTAGGCATCGCTATCGTAGTCCACCGCCTCGAAGACGTTGGGGTGGATCATGCCGCAGCCGCCCACTTCCAGCCATCCGGTTTGTTTACACAGGCGGCAGCCCTTGCCGCTGCAGTGGACGCATTGCAGATCAAGCTCGGCGCCCGGCTCGACGAAGGGAAAGAAGCTTGGGCGCAGGCGCGTCTTCATGCTGGACCCAAACACCGCCTTCATAAAGGCATCGATGGTGCCCTTCATGTGCGCAAAGGTGATGCCGCGATCGATGACAAAGGCCTCGACTTGATGAAACATCGGCGTGTGCGTTGGGTCGGAATCGACGCGAAACACCCGTCCGGGGGCGACGATGCGCAGCGGCGGCTTTTCATTGAGCAGGCAGTGGATTTGAATATTGGACGTGTGCGTGCGCAGCAGCAGATGCTCCTGCTCGCTGATATAGAAGGTGTCCTGCATATCGCGCGCCGGATGATCCGCCGGCATGTTCAGTGAGCTGAAGTTATAAAAGTCGTAGTCGATCTCGGGTCCGTCGTACACGGTGAACCCCATGCGGCGAAATTCACCGAGGATCTCCCGACGAATCAAGGTCACCGGATGCAGCGAGCCCTGCGGCACCCATGGCTCGACCGGCAGATGAATGTCGAGCGGGGTTGCGGCTAATTTTGCGGCGACCAGCCACGCCCCGGCCTCGCCCTTGAGGGCTTCGATCTCGCGCTCGATGCTTTGCTTTAAGACGTTGACGGCCTTGCCGGCGGCCGGTCGGTCCTCTTTGCTACAGGTGCGCAGGTCCTCGAGCAGGGCCGTGACTTGGCCCTTACGGCCAAGGTAGCTGAGGCGCAGTGCTTCGACCCCTTCCGGGCTGCGCTGGGCGCGGGCTGCGGCGACATCCTTGGTGAAGGCGGCGCCAGCGGCAACGGCGCGCTCAGCGAGAGAGCCTGGTGCCTGGCTAGACTGTTGTTTACCACTTTGATCCGAGTGCTGCATGCGTCGCTAACCGCCTTTTATTTAGAGAGCGCTGAGTCCGGCCGCCAAGCGTTGCAAACCACCGGTGATGGTCGCCTCGTCGCAGGCATAGCTCAGGCGCAGGTAGCCGGGCGCGCCAAAGGCATCGCCTGGAACCAGCGCGATGTGCTGCTCAAGCAGGAGCTTTTCGCTGAGGGCGAAGGTGTCGATCTTGGTTTTAGCCTGCTGCAAGGCTGGCCGGACATCGATAAAGATGTAGAAGGCGCCGTGCGGCTGCGCCACCTTGACGCCGGGAATCTTCTTTAACAGGCTAAGCGCGAGGTCGCGACGCCCCTTCATGATGCCGACTTCGTCCTTGAGCAAGGTGTTGCCTTGGCTGATGGCGTAGGTGGCCGCGTCTTCGATAAACGGTGGCAAGCAGGTCGACGAATGGCTTTGCAGGTCGCGGACCATCTTCATCACCGCGGTCGGACCGGCGCAGTAGCCGACGCGCCAGCCGGTCATGGCCGCACCCTTGGACAGACCATTGACGAGGATAAAGCGCTCCGCCAGCTGTGGGAATAACTTGAGCAGCGACACATGCGGGTGATCAAACGCCATGTATTCGTAGATCTCGTCGGAGATGATCCACCAATTGGTCGTGAGCAGGAAGGTGCCGAGCTCGTGCAGCAAGCGCTCGTCGTACATCGTTCCGGCCGGATTGCTCGGCGAGTTGAGGACGATGGCCACCGTCTTGTCCGTGGCCGCCCGTTTCAGAGCATTTACGTCGAGCGGCTTAGCGGCAGGGTCTTCTGGCATCGGTAGAAACACCGGGACACCGCCAGCGGCGACGACCTGGTCGGGGTAGCTGACCCAATAGGGCGAGGGGATGATCACCTCGTCGCCGTCGTTGATCAGAGCGAGGCCGATATGGAAGAGGATTTCCTTGGCGCCGATGCCGGCGACGATTTGACTCGGAGGAAAGTCTAGGCCGTTCTCGCGCTTTAATTTGCTCGATATCGCCTGGAGGAACTCGGCGCCGCCGCCGGCTGGACCGTATTTAGTGCGCCCGGCTTGCAGTGCGGCGATGGCTTTGTCGACGACGGCTTTAGGCGTCGGGAAGTCCGGCTCGCCGACGGCGAAGTTATAGACCTTCACTCCCTCTTTGGCTAGGGCCTTGGCTTTGGCATTGAGTGCCACGGTCGGGGAGGACTTGACGCGAAGGATGCGGCGCGACAACGGGGGTACAGCAGGCTTCAAATGGGCACTCCATCGGCGGCCAGATGGACGCAAAGGGTGGTTGCAACAGCGACGATAGCGTCGCCCATTAAGCCTGGAGGGATAAGGAGATGCAAGTGGAAAGAGGTGGCCGCGGTACTGACTGAGGCTAGGGGAACCCACCACAGATAGGTGGGTGCCATCGACTGCCGCATCAGGCTTCCCCCTACGCAAAAGCGGGGGGCTTGCACACAGCGAGAGGATCTGGCTCCCTAGTTGTAAGAATCGGTTCTCCAGCTTATCAACCGAGTACCGCTAGCCGCCGCTAGCATAACACAGGTGTACGAAAAGCGCGAAAACCAGTAGTAACTATTTTTTCACCGCCTGGGTGCCTGGCATGCAGGCTCTGGTGATTCAGGTTGTAAGAAGGATGGTTATGCAGGAAACGAGCGGTCCGGTGGTCTACGTGGTCGCCACACCCATCGGTAATCTAGAGGATATGACCCCACGCGCGCGCCGCACCTTGGCTGGGGTCGATGTCATCGCCGCCGAAGATACCCGGCAGGCGAAAAAGTTGCTGGGCTTCCTGGATATTCGTGGCAAACGCCTCGTCAGTTACCAAGATCATGGCGAGGCCGAACGGGCGGCGGGCCTGGTGCGGCAGATCGTCGCCGAGGGGCTGAGTCTGGCGATCATTACCGATGCTGGGACCCCCTGCATCTCCGACCCTGGCTACCGTATCGTCGCTGCTGCGCATGCTGCTGGCATCAAGGTGCACCCGATCCCGGGTGCCTCGGCGCCGACGACTCTGGTGAGTGCTTCGGGCCTGCCCAGTGACCGCGTGTTGTTTGTCGGCTTTTTGCCGACCCGCGCCGGCGCCCTGCAGCAGGAGCTGGAGAGTTGGGCCGCGGCGAGGGCCAGCATCGTGTTCTTTGAATCGACCCGGCGCCTCGGCCGCACGCTGACAGCCATCCGCGCTATTTATCCGGAGGCTCGTGTGGCGATCGGCCGGGAGTTGACCAAGCTGTATGAGGAGATCGTCTCGGTGAATATCGCCGAGGCGTCGGAGTGGCTAAGTAGTCATGCCACGCTGAAAGGCGAGGTGTCGGTGATGATCGCGCCTGGTGCACCGGCCGGTGCGGCATCTGGATTGGCCCCTGGTCAGTTGTCTCGGGAGGCGTTGATTGAGCAGGCGAAACGGGGTTTTGCTCGAGGCGACAGCTTAAAGGACCTGCTGCTGCAATTTAAATCCAGCGGCTATAAACGCCCGGACCTTTATCAAATGCTGTTAATCGCCAAAGATGCTTTGTAAGTTCATCGGCTTAGCTTAGTTGACTTTTGCTACTCAACATAATAGTAGTTAGGTGGCCAATTACATTATAACGCAATTTTGGAGGAGTCCCTGTGAGCCTTTGGACCGGATTAAAAAATGCCACGGTGGCTGCGGCCCTGGTTTTAGCAGCTGCCCCAGCGTTCGCCCTTGATTTTGCTGCGGCTGACGACTTGTTCGCCAATCGTGAGAGCGGCCGTGCGGTCATCGCCCAGGCCCGTGATGCCTACTTACAACTCCTCGCCCAGGCGACGACCCCAAGCGACAAAGTCCGCGCCGTCGAGCAACTCGGCCGCTTGGCCTTCTACGAAGGCGAGCTCGTCGTGGCCCGCAACGATTCGAGCGCGCGCCGCCAGATCTTCGGCGACTGCTGGTGCAAAGAGGCGTCGATCTTTCAGCGCGCCTGCGTCAAGCCAGGCTTTCTCGACGCCATCAGCCCGGCTAACCTAGGCAGCAAAGTCCCGGCTTATTACTACTTCCGCGGCGTCTGCTCGGGCTACTGGGGCGAAGCAGCCAACCTCCTGGAGCGTGCTACCTTCTCCAGCGTCTTGCGCGACAATATCAACGACGGCTTGGCCCAGTCCAACGACGGCCTGAACTACGAAGGCGGCGGCATCCGTCGCGTCGTCGCCAACGTCTGGTCAAACCCCGAAGCGCGTGTCGTCGGCCTCTACGATGTGCACGGCGCACTTGACCAAGTCAATCTCGCCCTCGCCGCGCCCGCCGTTGGCGGCGCTGATGCTGGCGCCTTGTTCTACGATAACTCCCGCTCGAAAGTTGCCGTCTTGCAGCAGCTCGACCGCGACGAGCCGACGGGCGGCTGGAAGGACCAAGCCATCTCTTACGTCACCGACACCCTGGCCGAGATGCAGGACCGCGTCGACACGGCCCAACTACCTAACGGTCGTGTGCCGGAATTCAAGGTGTTCTTCCAACGCCTGAAAGACGATTACAAATCCCTGACCGGCAAAGACTGGCAGACGCCTTAATTGGCCTGTTGCTCTAGCACCGACTGGCTTGTTCCTCAGCGTGGCCCTTTATGGCTAAGCGGAGCAAGCCGGTTCGGTGTTTACCTCGCGGCTATTTGACCGATCCCTGCTTTGGCCTTGCGTCTAACGCCTGGCTTGAGACTAAAGCTGGGCCAACATTTTGGTTTGGAGTCCACGGCATGTTCAGTCCTCGGCCCCTGTTTGCAAACTTCGTGCTCTGCGCCCTCGTCGGCAGCACCTCGGCCTTTGCCTTTGAAGACACCAAGGTCCTCCCGAAGGGGGTGCGCAACCTAAGCATCCGCACCGTCGACACCAGTTTCAATCAAACGACGGATCCGAACGGCGGCAGCGAGCCGCTGGCGCACTTGCTCTATCAAGATCTGACCTTTGCCCAGGTGGTGCGCGATGACACCAAGCTCAAGGGGGCTCAGCTTAAGGGCTTTATGCTGCAAAACGGCATCCAGGATAAAGACTCGATCGGCAGCTTCAGCGCCGACATCACCGGTCACCTGACGGTCATCGCACCGATCATGGCCTTTGGAATCACCTCCAAGTTGACGCTGGCGCTGGCGACGCCGATCTACCAAGCGCAGACCAAAACCAATGTCGGCTTCGTGCCGAACGAACGCGCGCAAAACCTCATGGCGCTGCTCGCCAAGCCCGAGAATGCGCAGATCGCCAACGGCCGCGAGGCTGCAGGCAAGCTCAACGATGCGGTGAACCGCCTCAACAATAAGCTGGCCAACAACAACTTCCAGCGCCTCAATGCCTGGAACTCGTCTGGCCCGGGTGATGCGACCCTGGCCGCAAAGTACCAATATATCGACAACAGCGTCATGGGCCTCGCCAGCACCACGGGTGTCGTCATGCCGACCGGTCGCCGCAAGGATCCCGACGTCCTCAACGACATTCCCTTTGGTGAAGGCGTGTGGGCGCCGTTTGCGCAGATTGCGGTCGACGAGAAGTTGCCAGAGCAGTTCACCGTCAACCAGTACGCCAAATACACGCTGCCATTGCCCGGCAAAAAGTCGGTTCGCACCATCACCTATGATGAGCTCGTCGAAGTCGGCTCGACCAACGCCAGCTTTAAAGAGGGCGACAAGATCGATGCTGGCACCTCGCTACGCTATGACCCGAGCTTTGGTTTGATCAGCGGCATTGGTTATACCTTCTTGCATAAATACGGTGATGTTTACCGTGGTGAAGGTGTTTCGAGTGATAGCAAGAAGGCGCTCCAGCGTTGGACCGACCAGACGGCTCACAATGCCGAGTTTATGCTCGGCTATAGCACGGTCCCTCTGTACCAGCAGGGTCGTGTACCGGTGCCGTTTTCGCTTCGCGCCTCATATGTGAAGCAGCTGGCCGGCCGCAATATGCCGATCACCAATCTGGCCCAACTTGACTTTGACCTCTTCTTTTAATGGAGTCATCCATGCAGTCTAAGATCGCTCTTGCTTTGATGGTTCTCGTCGCCCCGATTGGGTGCGGTAGGGCTAAGGCGCCGCAGATACAGCCGCGAGGCACGGTGGCGACACCCGCATATCCGGTTGATGCGACGCAGGCCTTGCAGTTGGCTGATGCTAAAACGACCATTGAATTTAACAGTAACGTCTTGTTGTGGGACCAGCCGACGGGTCCTCAGGTGCAGGCGATCCTCGATTCCACGCGGCAAACACGGTTGCTCCGCGCTGATGCGCTAGACACCATCAATCGTGAGTTGATTCCGGCGAAGAAAAAGGTCGATGCGCTTCAAGCGGCCTTGCAGAGCGCCAAGCAAAAAGTCGAGTCTGCTGGTAGCGGGCGCGACCAGGTCGCCATCCGTGCCTACATCCATTCGGTCACTGATCGGTATGTCGAGACCACTTTGAAAGACTTGGCTGCCGCCAACGCGATCAGTGCGTCCGACCAAACCCATGCCAATTTGCTGTGGGAAGGCTATTGCGAAGGCAAGCTTTGGGAACTTGCGGTGAGTCCCTTGCTGTCGCGCAACTACGCCACTCGTCCAACGCCCAATGGATTTTGCGACGCCTACTACACTCGCAAGGGATATTTTGCGGATGCCGAGCTGTGCGGACCGGCTGCGTCTGCGGACGGTAAGAACTACTTCTCATGTGTTTGGACCGCTGGTGTCCTTAAGTCACCGCTGATTCCGACAACGGGCAGTGCGGCTAACTGCGCGAACGTGACTC
>JAPLFX010000136.1 GCA_026390445.1 Pseudomonadota bacterium | reverse complement strand
CGGCCCAGGCAAACACCAGCTGGACGTGGAACAAGTCCCTCACGGGACGGTGTGGAAAGTCGACAAGCCTAAGTATTTTAGGTGAAATGGACTTTTCGTACAGTTTGTAGGTCAAGGTCTCGACATTCTTGTATACGCTTGTAGACGGAAATTAGACCCGGCGGCTCCAGCAGTCCGCCCGCCGTGCCGATTGGCTGACACCCAATTACCTGACACTCGAAATAATCCACCTGAGGGTGGATTTGGCTCTCATTCAGCCATCCTTCTTCACAAAATCCACCTCTAGTTTGATTATTCTAGACAAGACCCTGCCCAACTGAGAAAATCACACCAGAGTTGGATTTAGTGGAGGCTGGAAGCTCCTTGGAGTGTCAAATGGAAGCCACTCAAACTATTAAGGAATTTGTAGAAATCATCAAACAAAGGCGCAAGGCCCTCAAGCTGAGCCAGTCGGATCTTGCTGGCCTCTGTGGGCTTACCAAGGAAGGCCTGAGCCGCATCGAGCGCGGCGATGCCGAGCCAAAGCTCGGGACCGTTCTGAAACTCGTCAAGTTCCTCAGCGGCAATATCGAGGTGAAGTGGAAATGAGCCAACGCAAACTCTATGTCCACTACGACTCCAAACTGGTCGGAATTCTGACTGAAGACGAGCATGATCTGCTACATTTCTCTTACGATTCAATCTGGACTCTAGACAAAGAATCGTTTCCCCTCTGCCTAGCCCTTCCACTCCGTGCTGAAGCATACAGTGGCAAGCTTGTCGCATCATTCTTTGAAAACTTGATTGCAGAAGGCGATCAACGTCGGCAAATCGAGCAGTTTGCAGGATTGCCCGCGGGCGATGATGCAGCCTATCTGGAACGATTTGGTGAAGACTGTGCCGGGGCCTTATCTATATCCGTCCGGCCGTTTCACTTTGCACAGACCAAAGCAGCTCACGAGATCGAAGTTCCTTTCCACACTATAGAGGACGCGATCGAAAAGGGATTGTCCATTGGCATGGTCCTTGAAAGGGATGGCGAGCTTCCTCCTTTTTCGTTAGCCGGAGCACAAGCAAAGTTTCCTTGCTGCATCCACGAAGGTCGAATCTATTTACCAGGAGTAGGAGAACCCACTACGCATATCGTCAAACTGCCGATTCGATCAGGCGAAAGGCTTTTGGATTCGGTTGAAAACGAATACCTTTCGATGCGATTAGCTAAACACTGTGGATTGACTGTTCCAGATGTTATGGTTCTTGGAGACCGGATAAATCTTTTTTGTATTGAGCGTTTTGATCGTCTTATGAGCTCAAACCGAGTCCGCCGCGTCCACACTCAGGATTTCTGCCAAGCACTCGGTCGACCCAACAAAGAAAAATACGAAAAGCATGGCGGACCGTCTTTTGCGACATGCTATAAATTGGTGCGGGACCATTCATCGGACGTAGCGCGTGATCTCTTCGCATTGCTCGATTGGATCGGATTCAATCTTGCTCTTGGCAACAATGATAGTCATGCAAAAAACCTTTCCCTCATTCTGTCTCCTACTGGTGTAAAGCTCGCGCCATTCTATGATCTCATCTGCACCGCTATCTACCGCCAATACAATGCGCAATTTGCCTTTCGAATCGCTGAGGTCAGCAGCTGGGACAAAATCACCATCGCGCGCGTTGATGTTTTCGCTAAACAATTGGGATTGCGCGGAAATTTCGTGATTTCTCGCTGGATCCCTCTGTTTGAGCGGTTGAACAAGGGCGTCGAAGAGCTCAGTGCCGAGTGCCTCGGCGACAAGGCTCGGATGAAGACCCTCAATAAAATCGGCCAGGAGATCCGGAAGCGAATCCAAAGTCTCCGCAAGGTCTTGCAAAAGTCCTGAGGCATCACTTAATCGCCTGTTTTTACCGTGCCTCCCGTATTTTTACTCAAGTTTTCCAAATTAGTGACGATCCTAACATTCGCGGGCGCCAGAGGGGCAGCCATCTCGGAGCGATAGAGCTCCTTCAGTGGATGATTGCGAATAAAAAATGAAACTACGCTGGTATCTACCAGGATCATGGCATGCCGCTTATTCGGATGGATCTTTACGCTTTTGGCGGTTGCCATCGTCGCGTACAAGTTGCAAGGTCTTGCCAAAAGCGTCGGCCTCTTCGGCCGTCAGCCCGAGATCCGGAATAAGGTCTTCTAGATGCCGATTGAACGACACACCATGCGCTCTGGCAATCGCTAATGCCTCGCGTTGCGGCGGGGTCCGCCCCCCTTGGTGGTTCACCAGCCGGCCCGAAAAGTGTAAATGTTCGATATCAAGGTTAAAAGTGATTAACTTTGCGAATGACTTATTTACTTCAATGATTGAAACAAGTTTGGTCCTGCCTGGCAGCCGCTGCACCGGCTCCCGGCGCGGCCGATGCAGCGAGCTAAAAGTCCTCGGATCATGCAACCTCTTATTACCGTCCTCTAATCCCCATACAGATATAAAAATAGCTAAAGGTTCCGGCGCGAGTTGCCGATACTACCTTGACACGATCGCAAGCCGCCACACATTGAGGGTGGAGCGATTGGGTCCTAGACAGACGCTAAATATGCTCGGTCGTCGTTAAGCCGGGTATGTTGTTCCTAGATCCTTTTGGGAGGTTGAACAATGCAGTTTCATTTTGCGTTCAAACACATGGATACGTCACCCGCTCTACAGGCCTATGCCGAGGAGAAATTGCTTGAGCGAATCGAAAAGTTCGTGACTAAACCGATTGCTGCTACTGTGACCTTTTCCGTACTGAAAAATCTCTACACGGTTCATTGCCACCTGGAAGCTGGTGATGGCTTCAGTATCGACGTTGAACAAACCTGCGATGATATGCATACATCAATGGATGTCGTGGCGGATAAGTTGACGACCCAGCTAAGAAAACACAAAGAAAAACTCAAAGATCACAAGGCGCCGCGTCGCGTCATCCCACTGATTGACCCGGAGGCGCACGCCGCCGAAGCCGTCGATGCGGCGGATATTCTCAAGTACGAGCAGGGCCGTCGTCGGGCTGGGGCTCGGTAGTTTTCTGGCGCTGAACCTTCACAATTTTTCTTAGGCCGGCTCGTTGCCGGCCTTTTTATTTGGTGCCGCGTCTGGGGCGGTCGATTTACGGCTCTTTTAGCGTCCGCCAGTCGCGGTACAGTTTAAAGCGATTCTCGACGGCGCCTTTGCCGGTAGTGACTTGGTATTTTGTGATGACTCCGCGCTTGACCAAATAGGCCAGGTCTGCGGCAGCCACCCCATTCGCGGTCAGCTCGGCCTCGGAGATGTCGCGGCCATGATTTTTTTTGTGGGCATCCACCATGCGCGTCACGCGTAGGATTGAAAACTCATCCACGATCGACCTCCAGTTTGTCTGCTGGTCATAGCATCTGTCAGCCCACTCGCCAATGGCGTAGGTGCGCGGCATCAGCCACCTGCCGAGGATTCTTCCTCCCATGTGCAAGCTGCCATTAACGTTGTTCCAAAAACTGTGGGCCGCAGCCTAAGGTTGTCAAATCACTTGCACTTATATTACGCCCGCGAAAATACCCTGGCTTAGTGGCCAAAACGACCTCGTTGATCTAAACTTAATATAAATATTCAAGCCATCGTAAAAGGGGACTCTATGACTCGTCGATTGAGTTGGGGCTTAGTTGTGCTCGCAGGCTTTGCCACCTTTGGGACCCTGGCAAGCGCGAAGCCGTTCAATCTCGATAAAGCGCACGTCCCAGGTCAATTGATCGTGAAATTCAAGCCTGGCTTTGCAGGCCACAGCGCCTTCGTTGACGAGGTTGGCGCCACCTCACTGCATACCTTTAAATCCAGTGGTGCGCAGCTTATCGCCTTCGACCAGGGCTTTGCTGAGGATGATCTTAAGGCCATGGCTGAGTCCTTAGCCGCTGACCCGCGCGTCCAATATGTCGAGGCCAACACCATCCTCCATATCACCGACACGACGCCGAACGATCCGCGCTTTAGCTCACTTTATGGATTAAAAAATACCGGGAAAAATGGCGGCATTGCCGGTGCAGACATCCATGCAGTCCAGGCTTGGGACGTCAGTACCGGGTCGCGCGACGTGGTGGTTGGCATCATCGATACCGGAGTCGACTACAACCATCCAGATATCAAACCTAATCTTTGGACCAATCCAGGGGAGTCGGGCCTCGATGCCGCTGGCAAGGATAAGACCAGTAACGGCATCGATGATGATCACAACGGCTTCGTCGATGACTGGCATGGTTGGAACTTCGTAAGTAATACCAACAACGCTAGCGATGATAATGAGCATGGGACCCACGTCGCTGGAACCATTGGGGCAAACGGTAATGATGGGGTCGGCGTCGTCGGTGTGAACTGGAAGGTGTCGATGGTGCCGCTAAAGTTCCTCGATGCCTCCGGCTCTGGATCGCTGGCTGATGCGACCCGTGCCATCGACTATGCCTCCACCTTGGGGCTGACTCTGACCAGCAATAGCTGGGGTGGTGGCGGCTTCTCCGAGACGATGAAGGCGGCTATTGAGGGCAATCTTAAAAAAGGTGTTTTGTTTATAGCTGCTGCTGGTAACGATGGTGTCGACAACGATAGTTCGCCACACTACCCGGCCTCTTATGATCTCGATAACGTCATCTCCGTTGCCGCTACGGATAATCGTGACAGTTTGGCGCGCTTCTCCTGCTACGGCAAGACGACGGTGCACTTGGGCGCTCCCGGAGTAAACATCATTTCGTCGATACCTGGGGGTGGTTATGCCGCGCTCAGCGGGACATCGATGGCGACACCGCATGTGTCAGGCGCTGCGGCGCTGATCAAAGCAGTCTTTCCTGAAGCCACCGCCGCCGACATCAAAGCCCGCCTGGTCAATAGTGTCGATGCCGATGCCGCACTAGAAGACAAGACGATCTCTGGTGGCCGCCTCAACATCGCCAATGCGATCTCCAAGGATACCGCGCCTCCCGGTACGGTCTCTGACCTGCAAGCAACGCCGCTTGGTATGACCAGTGTTCGTCTCACGGCGACTCCTGCACTTGAATCTGAGTCGGGGAGTCCCGCTGCTCGCTACGAAGTACGCTATGCGGCCACGCCGATCACCGATGAAGCCAGTTGGAGCCGTGCTAGCCGCGTCTCGGCCAAGATCAGTCTGAGCGAAGTGCTGGCTTTTAGCGCTGACCTCAGTGGACTCGGCCTCAATTCCTCTGGCTTCGTCGCGGTCAAAGCGATCAGTCGCATCGGCCGCGTCGGTGCGATCTCAGCTTCGGCACCGTTTCACGTCCAGCCTGCTGTCCAGGTCTATACCAACGACGCTGAATCTCTCCAAGGGGTCAACGCCCAGACGCCATGGGGCTTGGAGCTAGACCCGACGCGCCATAAAAATACCTTTTCCCTGAGTCCAGGGGCCCGTTACCCTGGTGATCTGAACACTGCTTTGACCCTGCCAGCGGCGGAAGTACACGGCGGACAAGCAATGCTCACCTTCGACAGCTGGTCTGATCTTGAGCGCTTCTACGATGTCGGCCATATCGAGGTCAGCATCGATCAAGGCAAGATTTGGACTGAGGTCGACTCGGTGACCGGGCCGACGCCTTGGACAACGAAGTCGATCGACTTGACCCCGCAGCTCCACGGCGCAAATAGCGTGCTGGTTCGCTTTCGCGCCACCTCCGACGGCTCGATCAGCGGCTCGGGATGGCGCCTGGATCACGTCGTGTTCTACGGGCCTGCGGCACCTTTGAACTGAGGATTGCCTCTGGTGGCGCGCCAGCTTTTCAGGACAGGCTAAAACAAGTTCTGCGATTTGATCGAAGCCCCTTGGTCTGACCAAGGGGCTTTTACGTTCATGATTTGCTAGCTATATCGGCATATTAAAGTGGATCTAGCGATTTGTCGGAAATATGGATGAAACCACAGGTAACTATTGATGAAAGCGACATTTTAGGGGTGCCGTTGACGATTCGCTTAAAGGTTTTCGAAAATTCGCCGATGTTCCCTATGGGAGCAAGCAGATGGCCATTCAAACCCTTATGCACCAGCGCGCTGGCACGATTCGACGTGTCGTGCGCCGCGGTATGCTTCACATCTGCGGGCTTTGTCGGCGTCAATATAGTGATGAGGGCGACGCGCATGAGTGCGTCGTGTCTTGTTGGACCGAGTTGCTGAGTCTTGATCCGGTACTGCCACGCCGCGCCTTGGCCGTCGTCAATTATCGCTGCCGCTTCTGTGCTAGAGACTATCGCGCCAGAAGTTTAGCGTATAGCTGCGCCAAGCTTTGTCGTCGACAAATGATCGATGCGTTTGACCTTGAAGAAGAGCTTTTTCTTGCTGGAGAAGGCACCGATGCTCGACCAAGGCGCCGGGTCAAACCCCGGCCTGTGGCCCAGGCGCGGGTACAGAGGACGGCTCCAAAGCTCAAGCGTACAGTCGAAGCGCCTGCGGTGGTCCCTGAGGCACCGGTGAATGAAGACGCTACTTCGGCAGCCGCAGCGGCCGCAGCAGCGGCCACGGGGGCTGCGGCTGCCGCAGCGACCGAAGCAGCCGAAGGAGGGGCAGAAAAGGGCAAGAAATATAAGGACGGTGACATCTTTACGCGCGACGGTGCTCGTTATATCTGTAAGGTTTGTAAGAAAAAGCACTTTACTCGCGAGGACGTCGTCGCCTGCTTTGAAAGCCATAGCGAGGCTGGTGGTGCCACGGGGTAGCGGGACTGTGGCAGTTCTAAGTCGGTTTATCTAGTCCTCGGCCTTTCCAAACAGCGAAAATAGCCGGATAAACCAAAAGCTCAAGAAGGCCTGAGGTGGTGACACCGCCAACCATCGGTGCGGCGATCCGCTTCATCACTTCAGCACCGGTGCCGGTGCTCCACATGACTGGGAGTAGTCCTAGCATCGCGGCGCCCACGGTCATCAGCTTTGGCCGAATGCGTTGGACCGCGCCTTCGTGGATCGCAGCATTTAGCATCTGCCAATCTCTGGGGCTACCCGCCTTGATGCGGGCGTCATAGGCCTGGGTGAGGTAGAGCAGCATGACCACGCCGGTTTCGGCGTCAAGTCCGGCGAGCGCGAGAAGTCCGACCCAAGAGGCCACGGAAAACTTGTAGTGGAGGAGCCACATCAGCCAAACCGCTCCGATCAGCGAGAATGGCACGGCAGCGAGTACGATTCCGGTTTCAACACCTGATTTAGTATTGAGGTAGAGCAGCAAGATAATGATGAGCAGCGTCAAGGGTACGACGTACGTGAGCGTCTCTTTGGCTCGGCTTAGGGCCTCAAATTGTCCGGAAAACTCGAGTCTGACGCCTTCCGGTAGTTTGACCTCTTTGGCGACGGCCGCCTTGGCTAGCGTCACATACTCAGCAAGTCCCATATCCGGCTCAACGTCCGCGTAGACCAGGCCGAGGATTTTGGCATTTTCGCTGGCAATCATCGATGCCCCTGAACTGACTCTGACGTCCGCCACTTGTGCCAGTTGGACCTGTCCCCCCGAAGGCAGCGGGATCGATACATCGCGAATCGCCTGGAGGCTTTGACGAAAGTCCGAGGCATAGCGAACTTGAATGGCGTAACGCTCTCGACCTTCGACCGCGGTCGATATCACCGTGCCGCCGAGGACCGTTTCAATGATTTGGTGGATGTCTGCGATGTTTAGGCCATAGACCGCGGCAATCTCGCGTTTGACGTCGATATCGATATAAGAGCCCGCCTGATTTCTTTCGGCAAAGGCTTGACGGGTTCCCTTCACACCTTGGAGAGCGTGCTCGATATCCAAGGCTGTGGCTTCGACTTGGGCGAGATGTTCGCCGAGTACTTTGATGCCGACGGCGGTTCTAATGCCCGTCGACAGCATTTCAATGCGCGTCTGAATGGGCATCCACCAGACATTGGGCATGCCAGGGAATCGCAGTTTGCGGTCAAGCTCGGCGATCAAGTCATCGTAACTGAGGCCCGCGCGCCACTGATCTTTAGGCTTCAGCGTAATCACTGTTTCAAACATATTCAGCGGCGCTGGGTCCGTGGCGGAGTTAGAGCGGCCAGCCTTAGCAAAGACACGTTCGACTTCGGGCAACTGGCGAATGATTTGGTTCTGCTTCTGCATGACCTCCACGGCCGTATCGATGCTCATCCCGGCGACGGCGGTGGGCATATAGAGAATCGTTCCCTCATTCAGAGCAGGCATGAACTCCGATGGTAACGCCAGGAACACCGGGATCGATATAAGTATGAGGCCAAGGGCACTGGCGATCACCATGTGTCGGCGTCTCACGACGAAGTCGATGACCGGGGAATAGACGCGGTGACATTGTCGACTCAGCCAGTTGTCCTGTTCGCTGACGAAGCGACCCTTAAGAAAGAGCACCGCAAGTGCTGGAGTTAACGTGATCGCTAAGACCGCTGCCCAAGCCATCGATACCGACTTGGTGAAGGCGAGAGGCATGAAAAGTCGTCCCTCGCGCCCCGTCAAGGCAAAAATGGGCAGAAACGACACGGTGATGACTAGGAGCGAAAAGAATAGTGGTTTACCCATGTCGACCATGGCTTCGGTGATGACATGGCGTCGCTCGGCCTCTGGCATATCATTGGTGTTGCGTCCTTCGAGCCTTTTATGGGCGTTTTCGACCAAGATGATGCCAGCATCGACCATGGCCCCGATGGCTAAGGCAATACCGCCGAGCGACATGATGTTCACCGTGAGGTTGGTCGCCATCATCGGCACAAAGGATAACAGCACAGCGATCGGCAGAGGCAGGATCGCCACCCAGCTGGAACGGGCGTGCCAAAGAAACAGCGACACGATCAAAGCGACGACCAAGAGCTCTTCGGCTAGGGCTCGCTGGACCGTGCTGATAGCGCGGTGAATCAGATCTGAACGGTCGTAGACAGGGACGATGTCGACGCCGGGAGGCAGTGTCGACTTGAGCTCTTCCAGCCGCTTCTTGACCCCGTCAATGACGGCGACGGCATTTTCTCCGACGCGCATGACGATGATGCCACCGACGGCTTCGCCTTGGCCGTCGAGTTCGGCTGCTCCGGACCGCGGTGCGGGTCCTGCTTGCACGCGTCCGACCTCGCCGACTGTGACGACGCGTCCCTTGGCCGAAACGACTGGAATTTTGGCTAGGTCGGTCAGACTATGAACATAGCCGCGGCCGCGGATGACATACTCGGTGCCGGCCATCTCCATAGCGTTGGCACCGACCTCCTGGTTGCCAGCTCGGATAGCCCGCGAGACTTGCAGCGGCGAAATGCGTAGGGCCTGGAGCTTCACCGGATCCAGCAGGACCTGGTATTGCTTGACAAAGCCACCGACAGCCGCGACTTCGGCCACGCCGTGGACTGATTGCAGGGCAAAGCGAAGATTCCAGTCCTGCAGCGCCCGAAGTTGTGCGAGGTCGAGATGACCGCTGCGGTCGACGACAGCGTATTGATAAACCCAGCCGAGACCGGTCGCGTCTGGGCCAAGCGACGGCGTCACTCCTGAGGGGAGAGACGTGACCGAGGCCAATTTTTCTAATATCCGTGATCTTGCCCAGTAGAGGTCGGTGCCATCTTCAAATACGACGACGATCTGCGCGGCGCCAACCATCGACAGGCCGCGGACGTACTTCACCTTTGGCGACGACAACAAGGCCGTGACCAGTGGATAGGTAACCTGATCTTCCACTAGGTCTGGCGAGCGACCGGGCCAGTCGCCGAAGACGATCACCTGGGTGTCGCTTAGGTCGGGGAGGGCGTCGAGCGGTAATCGATGCAGTGACAGCGCCGTCAGCACCGAGGCGACAAGCACGGCCAGAATGGTCATGGCCGGATTGGCAGCACAGAGACGGATGATCCGAGCGATCATGGACTCCTCCACTTTGGCAACGCCGACTGCAGCTGTGCCTCAGAGCTGAGGAGAAAGGTGCCACTGGCAGCGACTCGCTCACCGGCGTTTACACCTGAGCGAATTTCCGTCCAGTCTTCGCTGCTTTTGCCGGTTGTGACCTCTTTCGGTTCTAACTTGCCTCCGCCGCGGTCGATAAATACGTACTTGTGCAGCCCAGAATACAAGATGGCGGTTGTCGGAACAGCGACATGGCTGCCGAGGTTGATGGGAAAGCGCAGATCGACATAAAGCCCTGGCCTCAGCCCTGGCACGGGTTCATCGGCCACGACGCGGACATTGCCGGTACCCTCGCCCTCGCTCACACTCGGATAAATAAGATCGATATGGCCTTTGTAGCTGCGGCCGTCATCTTCGGGAAGCGTCAAGGATACCGCCTGTCCGACACGCAGATCGACGAGGTCCTGCTGGAACACCCGGCCGACGACATAAGCCGTACTGAGGTCGCCGATCGTGTAGAGCGACTGACCTGGACTAAAGCTCGCTCCTTCCCTGACATTGACCTCGAGAATAGTGCCGGTTTGTGGTGCTTTGATGACGACGGTCTTGTCAACCGCATTGGCCTTTTTGACGCGCGAGATATCAGCGGCGGTCAAACCGAGATTGCGCAACCTCTCGACGGTCGATTGATGCAGAGCTGCTCCCGAGTCACCGCCATGCGATTGTAAGAATTCGCTCTCGGCCGAGGCTAGTTCGGGGCTATAGACTGCGATAAGCGCTGTCCCAGCAGTGACATGGTCGCCGACACGCCCGCGAAACTGGCTTTCGACGTAGCCACTGTAGCGCAAGGTCAGCTCAGTCCGCCGCGTGCTGTCAGCCTCGACCAGTCCAGCGGCGCGTAGGGATTTGGTGATCGCGACTATTTTTGCCTCAGCAAAGCGGACGCCGATTTGCTGCATGCGGTCAGCGCCGACGGGCATGACTTGGCTTGGGGCGGTGGACTCGCCGGCATGACTCGTCGACGCTCCGTTCGCTATCAGACCAGCGCTTCCCGTGGTCAATGTATAATTGAAAGTTTGTTTTGACCCGGCGGCGTCGACTCCGATCACGACCACCCAGGTGCCGGCCATCGCCAGGTCGTACGTGCCGCGGTAAACACCGCCGCCCTGCGGGGCTACCTTAGCGCTGGCATTCATTCTTGGCATCGTGCCCATGGACGGCATCCAGATGTTCAGACGGACCTCTGCCTTGTCGAGCGCTTGACCCTTCTCGTCTTGCAGCTTGATGTCGAGGATGTTCTCGCCGGCTTCGGGCGCCGGCGGCTTTTGGGTGAAGCTCACCTTAACCTCCGCCTCGGCGAAGGCCATACTTGGTGCGACCCATGACCCCAAGATTAAGACTAAGGCGAGCCTGACGCTCCACGACAAATGTTTCACATGCTCCCCATTCCGCCACTCGCCTTCGAGGGCTCTTCGGTTGTGGGCGTCGGCGCCCCTCCACCAGGTGCTGTTGACTCCGGGCGTCCCCCCATACCTTTAGTCGCTGCAGGGCCCATCCCGCCTTTACCGGTGCCCATATCGCCGCTCTGACCTCCCATATTGCCGAGGACCTGTGGCGTCGGTTGGTCGAGAGTGTCTCCTTCAAAGCCGGCAAGGATCCGCTCCCGAGCCACGATCGCTCGTGCATAGCTTTGCCTAGCGTCGGCTTCGGCGAATTCATAGCGCAAGAGCTTCTCTCGGGCCGTGGATGCCGCAGCAAAGCTGGCTCGTCCCAGGGCGTAATCCGAAAGCAGGGCCTGCAGATGCTGCTTGGCACTGGGTACGATCTCCTGACTGAGCACGCGCAGCGTCTGCGCGAGGACCACCAGTCGGCGTTGGTTTTGCTTCAGCGCTAAGGATCTTTTACGGTCGTGCCAGGATAAATCGAGATTAGTTTGAGTGGACGCGGTTGCTTGTTCGTCGTCAAGGCTGCTGCGAATCCTACCCGAAAAGACCGGCAGCGAGATTCCGAGCATCACGCCGACTGAGCGCATGCCGTCGTCTTGCTGCATGACCATGCCGGACGCTGTTAAGTGCGGCAGGCTCCGCTTACGTTCGGCTTCAAGACGCGACGTGGTATCCGCTTCGGTCTGCAGTCGCCGCTCGCGAGTCAAGTCAATCCCTGTGGCTGCCTGCAGCGCGCCGCTCCCGGAGTAGGCTTCGGGCAGCCGCAGATCGAACTTTAGATCCGTGACGTCGCTGAGGCCAAGGATTTCGGCGGCGTGGTCCTGGAGGTTCTGCAAGTCCGCCTCTAGAGCGGCTAGGTTTAAGGTGTGGACCGCCTTCTCGTTTTGCGCCTGAATGAGTTCATGGTGGGAACCCACCGCATTGCGCAGTCGGGCGGTCGCGCTCTTAACAATCGACTCGGCATCGGCGACACTGGTTTTCTCGAAGTTTGCCGTCTCCGCCAGACGTACCATATCGATAAACATATCTTCTGCTGCCAAGCGCCGTAGCGCCGCTGCCATCCTTTCGTCGATCCCTACGCCTTCAGTCGTGGCCCTGGCCGCCTTTTCCTGCGCCGCAAGAGTGCCCGGCCAGGGAATGGTCTGAGTTAGAGTGAGTTGCGACATCGGTGCGTTCGCTGTGGTGTCCATCCCCCTGCTGGCGCCAGGGATAGGTAGGTACTGGCGGGTCACGGCGATGTCGGGGTCAGGCAAGGCGCCGGCCTTAGCCTCAGCTTGTTTGGAGCGAAGGGTGGCGAGCTGCGCGGCGGCGGCTTCAGGGTGGTTACGTTCGACTAAACTAAGGAATGTGGCAAAATCGACCGGTGCCTGGGCGTAGGCTACTCCTGGCAGGAGCAAGAGCGCGGCCATGTAAAAGACGATGTTCATTGGAGACTCCACAGCGAAGCTGACACTAGTACGCGCGGACTCGGAGATTGTGACGTTGATCTTCTGCATATTAAAATACTGCGGAATTACTTAAGGTTAAATGCTTCGTTGGGCTTTATTGCCTAAATCCTGCCCTCTAGCCTTCCCGCCCTCCCAGTTGCGCGGAGTAAATCGGTCGCCCAAAAACTGGGAGGGCGGGAAGGCTAGAGGGCAGGATTTAGGCAAAAAGGCCGGTTCGTGGCGGCCTGTCACAAATAGCCGTCTGCGCCGTAGCCTAAGTCGAGAGCGTCGCTCAAGACGCGAGGATTCGATCAAGGGTTCAGTCCATGACTAGAGTATTCGGCAAAGATGGCGTGTCCGACCGTGTGCGCCAGGAAATCTACCAAGTGGTCGAGCGCGACCTACGGCCGTCATGGGCGATGGTCTACGCCAAGACCGGCGTGTCGGTCCTGGTCGGTGGCTTAGTTTCATTGTTCTTCTGTGGTCAGTTTCGGCTCGGTTTCAGTAGCTTGGCTCAGTTTGTCAACGGCTGGATCATCGCTCAGGCGGGAATGCTCGGCTGTACGGCCTATTGCGGAGCACTCTTCGCTGTACTACCGGTCCTGGTGTTGCGCCTCATGTCGACGCCGCTGCAGTTTCGCGCCCTGCGGTATAGGTTAGCGGTACCGACCTTGGTGTGGATTGGAGCGTTCGGCGCCTTTATGACCCAAGTTGACAACATGGGGAACAATCCG
>JAPLFX010000131.1 GCA_026390445.1 Pseudomonadota bacterium | reverse complement strand
CAAGAGCTATTGATACGAGGCACTGCGGAGGAGGGGGAGGGGTTGCAGCGCCGCGGCCTTGACGAATTGCCCGGCGGGGCTGAGGTTCTGGGCGCTCCAGCCGCCTTGGGTGCTGGCGCCGGGATTTAGCAGGGCCGAGGTCTCGTTGCCGTCTGACAGGTTCCAATTCACCCAGCTGATCCGCCGTTGAGCCAGGAAATCCAACCAGCGTTGCGATTCAGTCGTAAACACTCCGCCGTTACCACTGGATTCGCTGACGCCCCACTCGGTGACAAAGATCGGTAGGCCTTTGGCCAAAGCCTCGTCGGTGCGTTGACGCAGCCATTGGGTGTGGGTGCCGGCGTAAAAGTGCAGGGTGTACATGATGTTGTCGGCAACCAGCGGCGAGGCAGCGGCGATATCGACGTCTTGGCTCCACGTGCTGGTGCCGACGATGATGATGTTCTTTGGGGCGTATGGACGGATGACAGAGATGAGTTCTTCGGCATAGGGCTTGATGTCGCGGCCCCAATAGACTGAACCGTTGGGTTCGTTGCAGATTTCAAACAGGACGTTGGGAACATTGCCGTAGCGTTTCGCTTCTTCCCTGAAGAACGCCGAGGCCTGGCTTCGGTACATATTGGGATTGTTGTCGCTGAGGATATGCCAGTCGATGATCACGTACATGCCGAGTCGAATCGCTGCCTCGACCAGGCCGTGGACGCGGTCCGCAATGCGACGGTTTGCCATGAAGCCATTGGCTTCCGGTGCCGTGTACATGGCCGCGCGGATCACCGAGATCTTCCAGTCGTCGCGTAGCCATCTGAGTGCGTTCTCATTGGCGAATTGTGGAAACCACTGCAAGCCATGCGTGCTGACCCCGCGCAAGACGACCGCTCTGCCGTCGTCAAGCGTCAGTTGCGTCCCGTGCACGGCCAGCCAGGGAACGCTGCCGCCACGCCGATGGACACGACCGTGTCTAGAAGACCGTTTTACCAGGGGCTTGGCGGCTGCTTGCGGCAGCGAGGCGCAAACGACTGCCGCGGCAATGAGCCAAGACGCAAGGCGCATGGTTTGCTCCATAGGTCGTCGGATAGAATGGGGCGGGTTAGGCCTATGATACCGCAGAAACACGGCTGCCAGCAATGCCGGCCAATCCGTCCAGGCTGGTCGTAGACGTGTTTAGCCTAAGATTTTGGGATAAATGCGTGAATCTTAAGCTCGTTGATCAAGCTTGCGAGCTTTTCGCGCGATGGTCTCGAGAGGCTGATAAATTCGATCCCTATTCCAGCGGGAAGTGAGGCTGTAGCCTCGGTTCGAGCCCATCTGATGATGCCCTGCCCCTCGATGCTCTGTGGTTTCTCACTTCGCCATCTAAAGCGAAATTCGACCTGCGTTCCTACCTTTGCCTTGGGCCCTGGCGACATCGCAATGAAGGCGCCGCCGCGGCCGACGTTAAGTGCCTTGCTCTGCATCGGCTGTATGGAATCTGGCAGTTGGAGTTCGATATCAAGCACGGTCTTGAGTCGTAGCTGCCTTTTCGCTAATCGTTCATCGAGCGTTAACAATGCGGAGGTCAAGGCCGATAGTAAGTGTTCTGGAACAATGGGCTTGTTCAGAACGACCTCGGCCCCTTTATCAAACGCATCTTCTATGGTCAGGTCCGAATGACCGGTCATCAACAAAACGACTGGACGATCGGTCTTCCGTTGTTTGACGCCTTCGAGTAGATCGATGCCGCTTCCATTGGGCATTCTGATATCGCTGATGATGGCATCGATGGAGCGTGACTTGACCAAATCGAGGGCTTCATGGCCACTATTTGCGGTGAGGACCTCGTAACCAGCGCCTTTGAGGTCATACCCAACGATTTCGCATAGGTCTGGTTCATCATCGACGACTAACACCGTCTGCAGCGCCGCCTTCATCTTGTGACCTCACCTCAAATTGTGATGTTTATAAGGATAGCAACGAGCACTCGAATTTGCACTATTGGGCAGTTGCTGTACATGCCTAACCGTGTCGCACCACGGCCAAGCTCAGTCCAAACGGCGCTAGAACCTTGTCCAGGGTCGCCACCGTTACATTGCCACGGCCCTGTTCGATCTTGCGCAAGGTCGATAGGCTGATGCCCACCATCTGACAAAACTCCAGCTGATCCTTGGCCAGCATCTTACGCAAGCTCTTACTCAACTCGGCAACGGGTACACCACCGGCGTCTAGACGAGCATCGAGTTCATGGCGGATCTGGTTGCGTTTGTCTTTATCGCGTAGTTTTGCCAATCAGTTTCCCTTACTTGCGGCTACATGAGAACCGTCTTTAGCTCACTCATGAGTTGGTCGCGTTCGATTTTAGACCGCGATAAAAAATCGCGGTTGACGCCAAGAGTCGTCAGGCGTTCCTCAACCTTGCCAAGCGCGGCAAGAAACAACCGCAACTCTGGAACTAGTCGGTCGCGCAGCGAAGCAAATGTCTGCTGTACCCAGGCTAAACGCGCAGCAAGCGGCACATGCGGCGGCTCCCAGCGCGTCAACTCGACGATAAAGTCGCCTTCAAAAAAGCGCATCGCGGTCACATCGTAGATAGGGGACAGGCGCACTTCGTTCGGCCGCTTAATCAGGGACCAATTGCGGCCATGATTGTCGCTGTTAGCCAGGATGACATTGACTAGGTCGCGCTTAATATACTCAATCATGTCAAAGGCCGGCTCTGACGAACATCGTGCCAACAGCCTCAGGTTGTCCTCATGCTGCAGCCTCGCTCCATGTACGGCAATGCCGTGGGCGCTGTAGAAGCTCTCCAGTCCATGATAGCACAGCCGTCCGGCATCGTCTCGCTGGCGATCAAAGCGATTGATAAACAAAACATCATGATCAAACTCAAGCGCATCACCAGTCACCAATGGCAGTTCTCTAAGAAAATCGTAATAAATCTTTTCGACCCGCAGCAGCTCCCGGGAATTCTGGCTATCCGTATAGGGGAATTTCAGTAGAACTGCCCGCGTCGTCAAAGCATCATCAAGCATTCCATCGGCATGAAATCGTCCTGCCGCGTCCTGCCGGAGAAGGACCTTTGGTGATACCCCCCCGGCACCCGTGGTCCCGCCAATAGGCGCACCGTGACGCTCCATATAATCAACGAATTCTCGTTTATAAGAGATGATATCTTCGCGCAGAAATCCCGCCTCATGGTAGCCGTCGCGTAGCTGATCCACTTGTCGCCATGGTTCGGCAATGCGGATATTGCCTGGCGAGGCCAAGGGAACCCGCGCCAAAATCTCGTCATAGGCGTCATCACGGCCAATCTGGTAGCGCCGCAGGAGCCGCTTGAGTGGTTCGCCTTGGGGCACCAGATCAAGAATGAAGGGAGGAAGCTCGCCCTTATGCGTGCGTACGTCGACAGGCATATTGATCGAGAAGGCGGCGCTGTCTCGTCGGCCTAAATGCTCGGCGGCGTAGTCCAGGTCGTACTCCCAACGAACGTCCCCACGGGCGGCAAAGGTGAGTTCTCCGGCTTTCACCCAGCCGAGGTTGTTGTCGTGAATTTCGAGGGTTAGAGCATCGGCCATGGTGATTTCCAGCAGGGGGCCCAATGACGATATATCATATTCGATAGCATATAATATCAACCTGATCTCCGTCAATTTTATACACTAAAGAATATAATTGCGGAGTTCAGGCGCGATGGCGCGCCTATGTTGCGTACATCCTGCCCTCTTGCCTTCCAGCTCTCCCAGTTGCGCGGAATAAAGCCGCTGCCCAAAAACTGGGAGGCCGGGAAGGCAAGAGGGCAGGATGTATGCAACAAAGCCATTCTCGCGAAGCAACTTGTCGTAAACACACTAGAACTTTAGGAGGTTTTGGGTTGGACCCTAAACAGCGTCGCATTTTTACGCCTAGCAATCCGATATCATTGTATATACTCGAACATGTGGCGATGCGCAGCGGGGGAGGTAAAGACTGCATGACGGTTCTGTAACGAGGGGCTGAGTATTTGCGTATAAACGGATATATTGTACGGAAATGATTCCATTTAGTGCCGTGCTCAGTTTAAACGAACGCCCATTTAGCAGTCGTTGACTCCTGACGCCATCGTCCTCGTTTCATCGTCCACCTTGGAGCATTCCCTTGCGCCTTACGACTTTCAACCGTTCGTTGTCTTTGTCCCTTGGGCTCATACTCGCACTTGGCCTTGGCTGCCGCACCCCGCAGGGCCAGTCCGACGGTAGTAGCCTGGAAGCTGCGGCAACACCGTCGCCAACGATTACCTACGGCGAGCTGGCCAAACAACAGCTGACAGCCGTATTCGCTGCAACGACGGCGCAGGCCAGGACCTTCAACGACGAGACCTTGC
>JAPLFX010000096.1 GCA_026390445.1 Pseudomonadota bacterium | reverse complement strand
GCTGACGCCACATGCCCAAGATGTAGCCAACCGGTCGGGCTTGGAGCGAAGCGCGTGAGTGAATTTTGTGCGATGGTTCCGTGAATCTGCATCATCCCAGTTAAATAACTGAAAATAGGACCTAAACCAATCATTGTCGCGACTAGGGTTTTCAACCCCGGTTGTTTCATGCTAAAAGCTTAGGCACGAGCTTGGATGAACGATGCTAACTATACGAAATGAGGTTCTTATTGCGACGCATACTGAGTGACATCCGCGGGCTTCTCATGGTCGCAATCGCCCTTTTGGCGTATGCACCAAGCCTCATGGCGATGGCACCAGTTGGTCCCATGTCTCTGCCGCACCAAAATCGCGACGCCTTCGATCCGTTTCCATTGACCCTCCCTGCGGCTTTGCATAGCGGTGAGGAAGCGGCGCAGCCAGCCGCAGCCACGGCACCCAGCCTGCGTGATAGCCTGCTGCAGGTCGCAGATAAATACGCTGGTGAGACCTATATTCCTTATGTTTGGGGTGGCGACGCCGTTGGCAGCAAGCGCGCTTGCGAGCAGTGCCGCGCTTGCATCGGTATACGCCATCATCTGATGGTCTCGAAGCAGCCGGCATCGTGTCAGGCTTGTAAGCAATGCGGCCTAGATTGCAGCCATTTCGTGCAGCGGATCTTTCGTGAGGCGGGCCTTAGTTTTCCCTACCTGCCGACCATGCAGCTGAAGCATCTAACCCCGGCCAAATTACGTCTGAACAACCTCGTCGATGTCGGTCGCGACCTGCACTTGGCCAAGCCGGGTGATCTCTTGCTCCATAAGAATCACATCGTCATGCTTCTGGATAAGACTGGGGCGCGCAGCGGCGATTTCATTCATGTCAGTCGTTTGATCAAGCGCGGTAAGGTCGGTGGGGTCGAGGTGGTACGCGATACGGATCTCGAAAAGTACCGCGGCAAAGTCCTGCGTATCCTACGCCATGTCGCCATCGATCAGGCCGATAAGCGATCGCCTGCAGCCAAACCTCTGGTACTGCCACCGCCGTCAAAGTCCTACGACCAACGTCGACTACGCATCGTCCGCGCGGAGTGACACGGCGTGCAGCCTCTGACGATCGGTATCTTTGATTCGGGCGTCGGCGGCTTGGCTGTTTACCAAGAGGTGCGCCAAAGGTTGCCTGGTGCGGCCTATGTTTATTGTTTCGACAACAAGCATTTTCCTTACGGCTCGCTGCATGAGGATGCGGTCATCCAGTACACTCTGGACGCGGCAGTGCCTTTGGTTCAGCAGTACCAATTGAACCTGCTGATCATCGCCTGCAACACCGCTAGTACGGTGGTGCTGCCACCCCTGCGTCAGCTCCTACCGATTCCGGTGATCGGCGTCGTACCCGCTATCAAGCCGGCTGCGGCCGCGACTAAGACCGGAACGATCGGCCTTCTGGCGACCCCTGCGACCGTGCAACGGCGCTACAGCGACGAACTCATCTTACAGCACGCGTCCGGATGCCATGTCGTGCGCGTCGGTTCCAGCGTGTTGGTTGAGTTAGCCGAGCGCAAGCTACGTGGTGCAGTGCCTTCTCTCGCCCTGGCCGTGCAGCGCGAGATCGCCCCGCTCTTTGCCAGCGGTCCGGGGCCCAAGCAAATAGACACCGTCGTCCTCGGCTGCACCCATTTTCCCTTGCTCGCCGCCGAACTCGAACAGGCCGCTCCATGGCCCGTCCAGTGGCTCGACTCCGGCGCCGCCATCGCCGCGCGTTGCAGGGAGCTCGCCCATAAACATCATTTAGTCGAGGTCGAGGCGCCCCCGCCAGGCATCGCTGTCTGCACCCAAGCGGACCTCACCGCCCAGCTTTTAGGTCCAACTCTCCGCTCCCTTGGCCTCCAGTCCTTAACGGAACTCCGCACCTAGGATGTGTCGTCGTCCCGGCAACAGGGAGAACAGGAAACTGGAGAACAGGGATTTGAGCCTTCTACCCTTTGAGCACTCGCTTGGGCATCACCTCGGCCTCATCCAGCGCCTCTACCAACTCCGGCAGACCCCGCCTCGCTAAACGATGTCCCGAGTCCGTCACGAGGTCGAGCTGGTACTTGAGCGAGATCCCGCTGACTCGGTCGCGCCCGTCGCCCTTGCTCTTATACAGCATGGTATCGGCTGCTTTGATGACATCTTCGGCACGCCCGCGAAACCCGCGCTCGACGAAGGCCGCGCCGATGCTCGATGTCACCCGCACGCAGTGCCCGTCGCGCTCAAAGGTGGCACTCGCGATGGCGCGGCGGAGCTTTTCCGCTTTGGCCTGCAGGCAGGCCAGGTTGGTCGCGGCACAGGCGATGATGAATTCGTCGCCACCGTAGCGGGCCTCGACGTCTTGTCCGCCGAACAGTCCGAGTTCGCGCACGAGCTTGCCGGTTTCGCTGATGACGAAGCTACCGATGAGATGGTTGGTGGTGTCATTGACCGATTTAAAATGATCTAGATCTAGCATCAGCACGCCAAGTCCACTTTTACCCTTACGGCAGCCGCGCAGCAGATCGGCGAATTTGAGATTGAACTGCCGCATATTTGCTAGACCGGTCAGCTCGTCGGTCAACGACAACTGGCGTAATTTATGGTTGGCGCTGCGCAGTTGATCGGTCATTTCCTTGAGGCGAAGGACGGCGCGAATGCGGGCCATTAATTCGGCGGCGGTGGTACCGCGGCGGACGAAGTCATCGGCGCCCATTTCCAAGCAGGCGACACTTTGCGCCGCATCGTCGTCAGCTGGGCCATCGACAAAGATCAACCCAGTATGACGATTGCCTTCACTAGAACGGACGTAGCTGGCGATCTCGGCGCCGATCCCGCTCAGCTGGGCCGTGCTGATGAGCATGAGGTCGGGATGATTTTTGTGAAAGAGTCGTAGGCTATCAGCCACGCCGCAGGCGACGTCGACCTGCAGTTCAGATCCGGCCGTACGGCGCAGCAGCCCGGCCAAGTCCTCGCGACCTTGGTCGTCCGGACTCACGACCAGGACCGTCATTGGCCGGGAAATGCCTTTGACCTGCGTGGACATCTGGGCTTTGTCTCCAAAAGAGGCCACTTGACCGCCTCCCAACCTAAGTTAGGAACTCTCACACACTCAGGCTCTATCGGCAGGTCTCGCGAATAGTTGAATCCCTTCTGAAGGATATTCCTAAGGCGCCAATTCTATGACGCTTTTTGGGGGGCTTTGGGAGCTAAATGGGCTTTGTCCCGAGCACTATAGGATTAATTTACTGGGACTCTTTTGCCCCCACCTGGTCGGCAGGTCTTACCCAGAAGGGTACCCCTTAACTTTGTGGCGCAGCTGCCGAAAGGCGAGCATCGGAGCGCATTGCGTTAAGCTAGCAGGGCGGGCGTTTAGACGCACTGGAGGATGGCTTGGTGGAACGGCAGGACAAACCAATCAAAACCGTCGTGTCTGCGGTGAATGGAGTGTTTCAACCACTCTATCCGTCGCAGGGCGGCCTTGCCGGTATGCCGCCCAACTCTAAGTCCAACTCTGAGGCCAAGGTGAAAGGCCGTAGCTCATGGCTGCGTGCGACCTTGCGCGTGACTCTGCTCACCGGCTTGGTTGCTGTCCTGGGACTCAGCCTGCTGACCTATTTATGGCTGCGTGAGCTCAACGTCTTCAACATCACCCCAGAGCAGTTGAGTCTGATCACCGCAGCTAAACCAACTGATAACAGTTTAGTGTTTGATCGCAGTGGTCATAAGATTGGCGAACTCTTCAGCAGCTATCATATCAATGTAACCTACGAGCAGATACCAAAGAGTCTGGTGCAAGCGATCCTGGCGATCGAGGACCGTAGCTTCTGGAAGCATCAGGGTTATGATGCCAAAGGGATTGCCCGGGCTGCCTATGCGCACCTTCGTGGCAGCGGTGGCTACCAAGGCGCAAGTACCTTGACCCAGCAGGTCGTGCGCAACTTTCTTCTGCCCTCGGAGCGGTCGATGCAGCGTAAAGTCCAGGAGATCGCCCTGGCGATCCAGCTGGAGAAGGTGATGACTAAAGAACAGATCTTCACCGTCTATGCCAATGCGATGTTCCTCGGTAACGGCGCCTATGGCGTAGGCGCCGCGGCCTATCGGTACTTTGGCAAAAGTGTGCAGTCCCTGCAGCCGGAAGAGTCGGCGTTGATCGCTGGCTTGTTTCAGTCGCCAAGCCGCTACAATCCAACACGCTACGGCGCTCGCGCCAAGCAACGCCAGTTGCAGGTGATCAAAGCGATGGTCCAAGCGAAGATGCTGACTGCAAAAGTCGGACGTGACCTGGAGCAGCGCCCACTTGTTTACCATGAATACCATCCAGCCAATGCGGCGACTGCACCGTATTTTATCGACTACGTCAAAGAACAGGCGGCCAAATTACTCGGCTCTAAAGGTGCACTTGGTGGTCAGGGCCTACGCATTTATACAACCCTTGACGACCGCCTGCAGAAGCTGGCTGAGGCTGGTATCCATCAATCGGCGGCGCAGCTCGACCAGACCGCGCTGCGTACCGCCGAGGTCAAAACAGCGGATGGCAAGGTCAGTAAGGCGAACCTCGAAGCGGCGTTGATCTCCGTCGATCCGCGCACCGGGGAAATCCTCGCGATGGTTGGTGGTCGTGACTACCACCGCAGTCAATTCAATCGCACCTACCAATCGCTGCGGTCACCGGGCTCGGCATTCAAGCCCGTAGTCTACGCACAAGCGCTGCAGCAGCATTGGAAGTGGAGCGATGTCATCTTTGTCTCTCCGATCACCATCCAGAACTATCGTCCACGCACGCCTGACGAAGACTTTGGCAAAGAGACGACGCTGCTTCGTGCGTTCTTCCGGTCGATGAATACCCCCACGGTCGAACTCGGTCAGCGCCTGGGTCTGAACAATGTCTTGCAGCTTGCGCGCCGCTTTGGCATGCGATCGCCGCTTAAAGAGGAGTTCGGCACGCTCCTCGGTAGCTCGGACGCCACCATGCTGGATATGGCGCGCATGTACAGCACCTTCGCCAACGCCGGGAAGTTGGTCGAGCAGGTTGCCATCAATCGCATCGAGTCGAGCACGGGTGAGGTGCTCTATAGCGTCCCAACCGCTGCCGAGCGGAGTCTAGAGGTGGTCAGTCCGCAGATTGCTTTTCTGATGACTCAAGGCATGCGCGCCGTATTGCAGATGGGCACTGGCAGCGGCGCGGCGCATTTGAGTGGGGTTGCGGCTGGTAAAACCGGCACCTCTAATGAATCGACCGACAATTGGTTTTGCGGCTATGCGCCCAACCTCGCCACCGTGGTGTGGGTTGGCACCGACGAACATGCGCAGATCTACGGCGACGTCACTGGTGGTAAACTGGCCTTGCCCATTTGGGACCGCTATATGACAGCAGCTTTTAAGGCCAGGGCACCAGAGCCGTTTACGGCACCTAGCGGTATCGTCACGAATGTCGTGCATCCGCGCTACGGCAACGTGTCGCCCGGCGGCGTGCGGATGTACTTCCTCAAAGGCTATGAACCCGCGACCGACTCGTCGGCGCTTGAAGTCCTGTCGCAAAGCGCAGGGTCGGGATACCGCGATGTCTTTATCCACTAAACCATGGACTCAGATCCTTCGCCCCAACGCTGCTTTAAGCTATGCTTTGAGCCTGAGCCTGGTCGTGGTGATGGGCCTAAGCAGTGGTTGTTCGACGCCTAAACCTGCCGCGAAGGCGAAGCCAGATTCAGAGGAGTACCTTGAGGACGATGGCGCTGCAAGTCCCGCCGAGGCTCCCTTGCCCAGGCCTAGCCCCAAGCCGGTAGCGAAACCGGGTAGGAAGATGGGCTTGCCAGCCAAAGCTGCGCCAGCCATCGCGGCTGCTCCTGTTGCTACGGTCGCTCCGGCTGCTCCTGTTGCTACGGTCGCTCCCACGGCAGCGAGTCCCGGAAGGGCGGTTGGTACGTCTGTGCCGGCAATTCCACCACAGGTCCCTCCGCCCACCGCGCCTGTGGCACCGACTTTGACTAAAGCGGCGCAGAGCTGCCGAGATATGCTCAACCATTTTAGCCCGGTCTACCGTCAACTGTTTACCCTGCTGCCACCCGGCAGCTATGTGAAGACCAATTCGACGCTCGAACAGCTCAGCTTCGCTGACCTCGCTAAGTGTGATGATCCCGCCTTGCGCAAGCCGATGGTGCAAGCAGCGCTCGATGCGTTGAACACGCAGAGTGGTCGGATTGGGCTGATCCTGCCGCTGACTGGACCCTACGGTAAACAAGCGACCTATGTAGTCAACGGCCTGCGCGCGGCCTTTGCGGAAAGCGGCGCTTCCTTTGACCAACTGGTGGTGCTGAAAGACAGTGGTGGGCTGGCGAACGGGGTTGCGGCGCGCTTGGCTGAACTGGTGTTCAAGGACCGAGTGGCGATGGTGATCGGTGGTTTTGAGCGCGATGCGGCCGTCACCTTGGTGCAGTGGTCAGAGCGTCTGCTGCTTCCAGTGGTGATTTTGCATCGTGAACGCGAGCTGGTGAATCCCTCAAAATACGCCTTTAGCGTTTACCCGGACGAAGAGCGACTGGCATCGACTCTGGCGCTGGCGACGACGCAGCGCAGCTTCAAACGCATTGCGTTGCTGAAGCCCGATTCCGGTCGTGCCGACAAGGTGACTGCTTACTTCAAGGCCGCGGTGCTGGCAAACGGCGGGAAAATCGCCGCAGAGTTGTCTTACACGAGCAACAATTTTGAATCGATGCAGTCGGCCGTTAGATCGCTCCTGCACACTGAGATGCGTGGGCGCGAGCAGGAGTACCGCCAGGCCTACAAGGAAGCCAAAACCGCAGCAGAGGCCGAAGGCGTGGCTTTTAACGCAAAAATGGTGGTGCTCAAGCCGGTGGTCGATATCGATGCGGTGTTTATCCCCGATGACTTTCGCAGCCTGCGTTATTTTGCCAAGATCTTTAAATTCAACCAGGTCAATAAACTACCACTGATCGGCAATCATGAGTGGCGCTCGCCGGCTTTGCTCGACCCCTATGATGAGTTCCTGGTCGGAAGTATCTTTGGTGACTTCATCGGTAACTATAACAAGCTGCCGAAAGTGGTGTCTGCAGCGACCTTGGCAGCCTCACCGTACTTTATTGAGCCACAGATGGTGCAGGTGGTGGACTTCCAATTGATCGGCTACCGTGCGGGGCGTATCGGCAAGGCGCTGGCGCAGCAACCAAGCCTCAACCGTCGCGCCGTACTTCGGGCGATGGCGCAGCTCACCGGTGACCAGGCCGGGCTGCCGACAGCAGGGCAGATCTTCGATAAGGATCGTCACTGCTACTGGCCAACTTACGTCTTTAGCATTGCCCCGCATGAGCTACGCTTGGAGCACTCCTTGGCGAACGGTGCCGCGTCCGCAGCGTCGGCCATGCGCACAGCCAGTGGCGCGACTGCCACGGGCGGTATCAAGCGCTAGCGCCGCACGATATGGAAGGCTTGAAGGTTTTGCCGGTGATCGCCAACATCTGGTCCAGATGGGTCCCACTGGCGAGTCGCTCAGCATTGAGTCGCCATCCGTAAACGATGCGTCCCCATGAGTCATCCTGCCAATGTCAACACCCAATAATATTGGGACACTTGCTCCCTTGGGTCAATAGACACCCTCCCCAACTTTTCGTAGACGCAAGAGTGCGTGCAAAGCGAATGATCATCATCTTCCTCCCGTGTAGCATTGATTATTGGTGATTTGCTAGATCGAGCGGCTGGCCAGCCACGGCACAGATACAACTATGACGCAGATCATCTTTAGATAAAAATAATTTATAGTGAAGAATTCCTTCGGTTTTTGCGAAGGCCGGGATCTGATGGCTCCTTTCGCGCCTTGGCTCATAAAAATGTTAAAACTTTAAGCGTATTAAATACATCACCACCTTGAAATACAAAGTAATAATTCATGAATCGGCACGCAAATGGGTTTGTGTTACAAGAAGAGGGTAGGTGATAGCTTTCAAACAGAATTCACTCAATGGAGACATATCATGAAAAAATTGATTTTCGGACTGATGTTGGCACTTCCCCTGTCTGGTTGCGGTAGCCACAAAGCAGGTCAAGTATCTGAG
>JAPLFX010000098.1 GCA_026390445.1 Pseudomonadota bacterium | reverse complement strand
TGCAGCATCTTGGGGCGAATCGATGCGGCACTTGGGAATGGGCTACCTGAGGCATACTTTTTCCACTTTGGGGCCGTGCGAACAATGACCTCAACGGGAAATCCAAACTCTTTGGCGATGGCTCTCTCGAGTTTTGCACCAGCTTGTTCCGGGCTCAGTTTAGAGCCTTCAAACACGACGTTGCCACTGTTGATATATGATTTGACCGCAGTGAAACCAGAGTTCTCGATTAAGGCGATGAGTGTGGGCATCGGTACTTTGCGGTTGCCACCGACATTGATTCCTCTCAGAAGGGCTACCATCTTCATGCATAAGCTCCTTGTGTTACAGCCACCGTAGTTGTTTACCCAGTCCCAATGGTCCTTGCCGCGCTGATCGGTTCGGCAGCTCAAGGCACCCAACGGGTCCGCGGGCTGATGACGGTCGGCTTGATCCCCTGCACGGTGGCCGTGGTAGGATTAGGGTCGTTCATCACCGCAGCGATGAATGCCGCCACACCTGGATCGCGGCTGTTAACGCAATAGGAACCAATTGGTTTTTCAGCTGATTTGACTGGATGATCGCGGCTGTTTCCTAACATGGCATTGGCGTTGCTGATCCCGATGATCTCGCCGGACGTATTAAAGACGGCGCCGCCCGAATCGCCCTGACCGGTCGCCGCTGTGGTCTCGCTGAGGACTGCCGACTTGAGTAAAATGGCATCAGCCACAGAGTGATTGATCTCGGCAACCTGGTTCGTGCCACTGAAGCGTTTCTTTTGCGGATTCGAACCGTGGTCGTGAAACGCAGTTTGACCGTAACCGACCATGGTCACGACGTCGCCCACGGCAACCCCTTGACTGGCGAACTTGGCTTGCGGATAGTCGGCAAACGTCCCTTTGGGAAACACGATAAAGGCGATGTCTGAGTTTAAGCTGATGAGTGCAGTGTTTGCTGCGGAGTAGGTCGGGAATACGAGAAAACTGGAGCTACTCAGGCCGCGCTGGAACAGGGCAGGACTGTTTGCATCATCGCTCAGATCGAAGAACGGTTTCACGACTTTGCTCTTGAAGTCGACGATGCAATGGGCGGCGGTTACGACCAGGTCATCGCGGACCACAGCACCGGTACAAAGGAAGGTGCCCATACCACCGGTCATTAGGAGACCGATGGCTGCCGGGTTCGTGGTGTAGTCCTCCGAGCCGCCGATGACCTTGACCGATGCGTCGGAGTGGACGGTGGTGGTCTTGCAGGCGAAGGCGGCGGCTGCGACGGATAGGGCTACATAGTGCAAGCTGCGGCGCTGGGTGTGCAATGCGCTACCTCCCGATCATCCGTGATTTTGGCAAATGAACTACTGATAGTTTAGCAGGGGTTAGATCCATCGGCGTTAAGTTGCTCATGCTCGGCGGCGGGATTTGATGGGGGCGCCGATGTTTCCTGGTTCATTGGCGCCTTTTTGTCGTTAATCCAAGACCTATTCAAAGGCATCGCCTACCGCCGACTCCTGTCGACAAGGCGCGGGTAACCATCGCCGATCATTGATACTTTAAGACGCTTGGTGGGTATCAGGCAGAATCGTCCCCCCCCGTCCTCAACTCATGGATGACTCACGCCGATGAAAGTAGGGAACTCCGGCTTTGGGGAGGGCGACGATTCTCACCAGGTTCAAAAGTCTTTTCGTCCTCTGCTGCGCGCTTGCCACCTTGGCGGCTTCACCGGCTATGGCGCAGATGGCGGTCTGGAACGGCGCAGCACCGACTCTGGACTTGCTGCCCACCGCCCATTATTGGTCACCTTCGCTTTCAGATAGCAAGCCCGCCGCGAGCGCGGAGCCCTCATATCATGATCTGGCAACGCCAGCCTTCTCGGACAAATTCATCGCCTTTGTCGCTAGACCCGCGAGCAATATTGGCTACACGGCTGCCGTTTACTGGTTTCGCAGCACGATCGTCAATCGTTCGCCTGGTGCGCAGAGATTGTACGTCGGCACGCAGCGCGCAGAACATACGTTCTTTGACATCTATGTCTTGCGCGGCGATCAATGGGAGGCACCTGTCCACCTGGGAACAGCCGTACCTGTGGCGCAGCGGCCCAGACCGTCAAGGCATCACTTTGCCGAGCTAAGTCTCGCAGCTGGTGAAGTCGTGACCGTGTTTTTCCGTATCCAGACCGACCAGCCGCTGAGCAACTCACTGTCGCTCATTACGCCAGCAGCCATGTTTGGAGCCGAGAGAGGTGAGGATGCCTTCCTGTTTTTTTACATCGGTGCCATGTTGCTGCTCAGCACCTATAGCGCCTTTATTGCCATCTCACTGCGCAGTCCGGCGTATACATCGTATTGTATCCTGTCATTCAGCATGGCCGTGGCGGCGTTTTGGTACGCTGGGTTCCTTGAACTGATGGACTGGGACTGGCTTCCGGGCAGTCGCGATTTCGCCAGAGTGCAGCTCATACCCAATCTTCTTAGCAGCGTGTACATGTATCACTTCTTTCAGCCGGCGCGTAAGCACCGCCAGATTGCGACCTTGTGCTTGGCGATGATTTCCCTCACCGCGCTCAACGTGCTGCTCAACCTTTCACCGTGGGGCGTACTATTTCGTCCCTACATCGTCCCCAATCAAGCGTTGACGATGGTGATTGTCGTGACCTGCATCTACGTGGGATTTAAGGACCATGTTGCCGGTGTTGTCAGCCAAGCGATCGTTTGGGGCGCCTTTATGTTTGCCCTGCTCATCTGGAGCATGGGCAATGAAGGCATCATCACTAAATCCGTGCCGGTGGCCCTGTCCATACTCATGGGCAGCATTGTTGAGACTCTATGCGGCGCCTTGGCTCTCGGCACCTTCATGCGCGGTCTCGATCGCAAGCGCTTTGAGGCCGAACTCGCCGACCAGGAGGCCAAGCACCTGCGTTCCTTGATTCATGTATTGGCGCACGATATCGCCAATCCATTAGTGGTGATCAATGGCTGTAGCGAGAGGCTTCGCGACCGGCTATTGGATCGAGCCGCCGAGCTGAAGCTAACCGACAAGATCATTCGGGCTGGCGGTATCATTGCCGCCATCATCGAGAATGTCCGTCGCCTGGAGTCGATGCGCCATGGGCGAAATCAACCAAAGAACGTGCCAGTGCGGCTCGCAGAAGCTCTTGACGAAGTCGGGTTCATTTTTGAAGAACGCTACCTGGCCAAGGGCATCAAATTGGCCTTTGAATTTGGCCCCGGCGCCCGTGATGCTATGGTGCTTGGGGATAGAACCGCGCTAGTCAACGACGTCTTCAGTAACTTTATCTCAAATGCCTTAAAATATTCCGATGCAGGCGCCACGGTTTTGATTCAAGTCGAGGCCGCTGAGAAGTTTGTCAGCATCCGGATCAAGGATCAGGGCATCGGCATGCCGCGCGACATGGTCACCAGCATCTTCACAGCGGGACCTGGGACGTCGCGTCGTGGCACTAACGACGAGCGAGGCACTGGCTTCGGCCTGCCGCTTGCCAAGCAGTTCGTCGAGGCTTTCGGTGGCGACATCGGCGTCACCTCACGAGAACAAACGGATCAACCCGCTGGTGAGCATGGGACGACGTTTACGGTACGTCTCAAATCGGCGTGAGTGTGGCTGTGTTGGGTGACAGCCGTTGCGGGTCTTATTCCTTTGTTTGCTGCTTTTGCAAGGGCCGCAGGTGAACGATACCGAACAGCACGGTCTGCAGAACACTTACCCACAGTGGCCCTGAATAGCGACGCACCGTTTTAAGCATCAACACCGTCTCCAGCGAGTGCCCCACAAGCAGTCCGGCGGCAACGATTTGCGCATACCAAAGCCCCTGGCTCGCGGGAAGGAGGCCAAGGTATCCGACCAGTGCCGATCCATAGATCCCAAGAAGGAAGACTTTTAGAAAGAGGGTCATTCAGGGCTCCAGATCATGGGTCGGACTTTTCTCTGGCTCAATGTTAACAAAGTGTACATCAGGCCGTCGGGTTTCCGACCAGTGGGTATAGGCGGCAACGCCAGCGCCCCCGGCGGAATCCCTTGGACTGCTCACAGGGGCGCCCTGCCATATTCTTGCTAAAGCTAGTGACATCTTGGCTTATGGCGAAACGCCGCGTGCTCAAGCGAACGTCCGACTGTGGCGACACGCGACTAGTAGGACAACGTCTTCTGCACCTTCGTATCCGCCAGGGCCCGATGGTCGATCAACTTGATGGCATCGTAGCAGTGTATGATCGTCGTCAGAAGCTGGGGGGCAAACACCAACGTCGTCCGGGTTGGCTCAGCCTCAGCAGCCTTTTTGGCATCCGTCTCAGCGTCTTTGAACTTGATGTAGCCAAGAGCCACCAAGCGTTTAACCAGCGTCTGATCGACTTGATCATGAGTCTTATGCGCCAACGTCAGCAGTGCCTGTAGGTTAAACTCGCCGTCTTCGCCAGGCTTCTTGGTCAGGCTCAGCGCCGACGTCGCCAAGGCGGCGGCCTGGGCGCGCTCACCGATCGATAGGAGCGGCGCCAGAAAATCCTTGGACTTGGTGCGCTCGCGGAGTTGTTTAACGAACTTGATATAGTGCTTCAGCGATACGATCGAACTGCCTTCGAAGCCGCGGACTTCCTTGCCAGCATCCTTGGCGGTGAGCAGGCCGGCTTCCATGAACTTTTCGATGACAAAGATGACCTGCTCGGTCTGGACGTCGAGGACTTCAGCGATCTTCTTGTAGAGCTCTTTGATGTCGATCTGCGGATTCGGACCGGTCATGAGCTTGAGGATACTGGGCAGAGCTGAGGCGACGAGGCAGCTGAGCGCGATCGGATCATCCGGCGTGCCTTCGAGCTTGGAGCTGGCGGCCTCGATAAACAGTTCGTCCGAGGCGTGGACCCGGGCAATCAGGTCTTTGATGATCGCATGGCCCCACTTGGGCATCACGGACAGCATCCCCTCGATCTGCGCACGGGCGATGACGACGACGCTACTCTGCTCCACGGCCCTGACGCTAGCAGTGCGCGGGGCGCCGCTGGTGACGGTCATGGCACCGATGATTTCATCCTTGCCGGGTCGCGCTAGCACCCATTCTCGGCCAACACGGGAGCGGAACACCTCGAGTTGGCCACTGCGCACAATGTAGACATCACCGCCGGGATCGCCCTCTTTAAAGAGGACCTCACCGGCGGCGAAGGTCCGTGCATCCAACTTCTGTTCATGACCAGGTTTGGACGTCATGCGGCCTCCTTATGACCTTTTCGCAAACAATGATGACTCTCGGTCCATAGTAACAGGTGAGGTGAGTTTAGGGTCAGTCACTTCCGCCAAAGGCATGTAATTATTGGTAGTGCGAAAGCGTCGGTACCATTCGGTGACTGGCAATTGCAGCGCGGGCCGGACGGCCGACGCTCGTCCTAACATGGTCGGCTTTTGGTCAGCCAAGGTAAGTGAGATGCGGACTGTCATAGAGGGGCACGTCGATGCGCCGCACCACTGCCAAAGTCTTGGCATTGATCAGGGTGATGCCGCGAAATTCTCCTGAAACCGCCAAGAGATCGCTCTCGCCGACGGCGCAGACCCCTCGGATGTAGCTGAGGCCTAGCTCGAAGGCCGAGACATAACGGACCTGATTCTTTGTCTGGCTGTGGCCGACGCAAGCGAGGCTGTCGGAGAAGGTGTACGCGACAAAAAACTGGTCGGCGGCAGGATGATACGCGACCGATTGGGCGCGCCGTTGTTTGCTAGGCTCGCCGCTCAGGCTCTCGGTCTTGCCGCGGGCGAGGTCGAAGAGATAGAGGGGCATCGGCGCGGCGATGCGGGACTCCAGTTCTTCGGCAACCGAGATCTCGAAGCCGGTACCAAGTTGGGTTTCAACCGCGTGGCGCCCCTGGTCATCGAAGCCGTAATAGTTGAGTGGCACGCCACAAACGCGTCCCGACCGGCTGACGGCGATGTGGGTCAACGAGCCAGTCGCGGGAGCGGCCAGTCGTTGGATCAGTCGCCACCGGAATCAAACATGCTGGCGATTGGAACGTCGCTCTGACTGCGGAGCCAAGAGCTCCTAGAGCCGTCCGGCAAGGCTACGACCGCCAAGCACCCGTGATCGGCAAAGCTTCTCGCATCCTGCCGGCGCAGGCTGAGTAGCGCCCGGTGCTGGCTGGCCACGACGACCCCGTGGCCAGAAAAGAGATAGCCGGTTGGACAGGCCAACCGGGCTATCTCGCGGAATTCTTGATCGACGACCAGCGCCACGCGGCCGTCAAGAGGCAAGCACAAGTAAGCGCCCGGGGCGAGCTTCAGGACCGAATGGGCGCTAGGCATCGCCAGCCACCCCTGACGGTAGTGGCCGCTGTCTAGGTCCAGAGTCGTGATCACGGAGTTGGCCTGGCCTTGTTGGGAGGAGTGACGCTTGCCGCCAAAGCCGACCATAGCCAGGGTGCCTCTCCCGGCCGCGGTCGCTCCGGTGACAGCATTCAGTACCTTGGTTTCCGCTGCCGCGACAACCAGAGGCGATAGCGCGGCCGTCGTGACGGTGGCGGCCAAACCTGATTTAAGAAACTGACGGCGCGTCGCCATGGGAACCTCCTGCCTTTGGCGCCTCTTGCTGCGCCTGGTGTTGATAGCTGTGACACCTGGACCAAAACTCTGCTTATTCAAAGCCCCCGCGGACGACCGGTGCCGGGCAAGTGGAAGACCGGACGATCGCTGTACCAAGTGGAGCAAAGCTCGCTGCGTCGAAGGACTTGACGCCGAAATTCGACACCGTATAGAGCTGCTCACCGATACGAAAGATCCGGCGCACTTCAGGGTCTTTGGTGATCGGCGTGGTCCAGAATT
>JAPLFX010000154.1 GCA_026390445.1 Pseudomonadota bacterium | reverse complement strand
TCCTACGGCGCCCACGAAGGCCGCGACCTTAAAGCCATCGCTGATTGGCTCAAGGCCGAGCCAGATGGCGACCAGACTCAGTTGCTAGGTCTTGGCTTTTCGATGGGCACCTTTGCGCTCATGCATTTTGCTGCGCGCGACCCTCGTCTAGAAAGGATGGTCCTCGAGGCGGCGCCAACGAGTCTGTATCAGTTCACAGTTGACGAAAGCGGCCCACTTGGGATGTTCACCGCGCCGATTCGACTGCTACCAATCGCAGCAAAGGGAGTCAATCCCTTGACTCTCGACAGCGCAGCGCTGCTTGCCCAGGCGCATCCGCGTCCCCTGCTTTTTGTTCACGGAGAGGATGACTCGATCGTACCACTCAAGCGCATGCTTGAACTATTTGCCAACGCGCCCGAGCCAAAGAGCCACATCATCCTGCCACAGCGCGGGCACGGCGGCTTCTTTAGGACAGCTGACGACCTTTATGCCAAGAGTATCCTGGATTTTTTTGCCGCGCCTGCCCAGCAACCAAAGAGCAGGTAAAGGGCGGCGCAGATGATGTTCATTCAAGGAGGTGTACATGAAAATCGACCACAATCTACGCTGCTTTGAAGGTCTTCTACCCGACCATCGGCTTGACCGCGAGCCCTTCAAGGTCCGCCACAACCTGCAAGAGCACCCGGCGCTAAGTTTGGTCAATCTACAGCAGGTACTTCCTCGCCTGCCCAAAGACCAAGTGTTTTTCAGTAGCGGTTCTCTAAACATGGTAGACGATTTTGACAGAGCCCACATCGATCAAAAAAGTCGCTTTAGTTTGCAGGATTCCCTAGCGGATTTACTCCATTCAAACGCCTATATCATGGTCAGAAGCCCTGAGGTTGATCCGAGTTTCAAGGACCTCTTCGCCGCCATGAAGAGTGATGTCGAGCTGGTGATGAAGGCGCAGGAACTGGGCGATCAGACGATTGATCCGATGCTCTACTTGTTTATCGCGTCGCCACTCAGTATCACCCCGTTCCACATTGATCGCTACTCGACCCTGCTACTGCAGCTGCGCGGAACAAAGAAAGTCTACTTGTATCCAGCTTGGGACGAACGCATTTGCACCGCCAAAACCCTAGAGGGCTTCATCGCCAGGTCTGGGGTGAGACCCAACTACCAGCCTGAGATGGCGCCCCTGGCGCGGTGCTTCGACTTTGGTCCCGGCGAAGTCCTGCACATTCCCTTTGTAGCACCCCATCACGTCGAAAACGGCTCTGACGCGGTGTCGATCTCCCTTTCGATTATCTTCAACACCAAAGAGAGCAACCTTAAGACCAAGGCGCTACTCATGAACCAACAGCTACGCCGTCTAGGCTCAGCATTGCCTTGGCAGCCCCAGCCGCAGCCAATTCATGCAAATGCGGTGATGGACTCGCTCAAGGGTCAAGCCTGGCAGCTCGCCTCGGCGGTTAAACGGGCGCTGCTGCGCTAGGGGTGTCCGGAACTCGGACTAGGGGCTGTGAGCGCTGTTCGTGCTTAGTGCACTAGCGTCACCACGGCAAAATGGCAGGCTAGACCCGCTGCGATGATACATGTAAGAGCTATTGACATTAGCACTGCAAATCGGCCAAAGCCAATGGTCCAGCAGATGCCAAGCTTTGAGATCACACTCGCCAACGCCGCAAGCAACAGTGTTTGAGTCGCCTCAACCTCTGTCAGGTTCGCGATCTGGTGTAGTCTAGCTGCGGCAAGCGCGGTCGCATGCAACTCAAATAGTCCGCTTACAAACGCGACGATACGTACGCCTTCTGCACCAAATTGAGCCTTAACAACTGCGGCCAGGGCCAATAGCCCAAAAACAAAAGCGCTCAATTTAAGGATTCCGCTGATGTCTAAAGGTGAAGCCTCATCGGTTCCATTGAGTGCAAATCCTGCGGCTTTTCTCGATGCGAAATATGCCCCAATGCCAGCCATGAGTGCTGAAGCCAGAGCGGGCAAAGCTACCGAAACAAACAGTACAGGCGAGGCTGCTATTACAATCGCAACAAAGAGGATCAGAGTTGCGACGACCGCTGCAAGGCCCGCACTAATTGCGGTCCAGGTCCTCTTGCCGTCAGCTCTCGCCATCCTCGAAACGGTTACGAATACTGTGGTACTAGAAGCAAGTCCGCCGAAAAAACCCGTTGCCAGGGAGCCGATCTTGGGACCAGCCAGGCGCTCGACCATGTAACCACCAAACTCGACCCCAGCAATGAGCAGCATGATTTGCGCCATGTTGCGGGGGTTGACCAAATTCCATGGATCGATGGCGCGGTCGGGCATCACTGGAATTACGATAAAGGCCAGGATCGCCAAAAATAGGGTTGCAGCAATGTCGGCCGGCCGGAGAAATTCGCGCGAAAACAGGTGCAGGAATCGTCGAGAGTAAAGTATCGTGACGATCACGACTCCTAGTACGCCTGCCAGCAGTCTTTCGGCACAAGCTAAATAGCCTACAGCAAACACAAGGCTCGCTGCGATTTCTGTGGTCAGGCCGACATCAATGTCTTTTGAATTCGCTAGCTTCGCCGCGCGAAGGTAGCCAGTAGCTAGCAGGGCTGCCAGTACCAACGAGAGTCCCGCTGTGAGAGCAGACGACCTTATTTGACCGGCAACAGTACCAGATAGTGCTACGAGCGCGAAGGTTCGAACTCCGAGGGTGCCTTTTCCCTCCTGAGTTTTGCGTTCTCTTTCAATCCCAACCCCCAGTCCGATGAGGAGGGAAATAGCAAAGGGTTGAAGCATTTCGAGAAACACAGGACACCCCAAACGAGAACCTCGACCAATCTCCCCACCACGACCTTACAAGCATGGTCACTTTTCGCGCGCAGCAGTTCGCGCTCTATGGAAAGCGACGCATAAACGAGGCTAACACCTGCGACGGAATCGGCGCCGCTGCTTCCGAGCCAGATAGATTGAGCGACGCGGATACATTGAGCGTGCCGCGTACTGGCGCCGCCGAGCCAGGCGCGGTCAACGCATAAGTTGGTGGTACCGTGGGTCCTGAGTAGTTAAGAGTGCCCGTCCAACTATTATAGCTGATCCCCATTGCGCCACTCGTGTACCAGATATTTGCCGGTGAAGTCATATTTTGGGTGAGTTTCTGCACCGTATACTTCTTCAGAGTTTCGCTCTTGGTTACCCCATTACTTCCTGATGACATTGTGGACTTTTTCTCAATAAAGGTACACGAGTTGTCGACACTAGCGCTCGACACGGGGCATGGCTTCAGGTCGCTGGTTCCCGAAAAAGTGATGGCGGTCGAAGACTCGGACGTACCCCTTGTATCCACATATTGGTAGCTCGACACCATTTCTGCACTTGAAGCACCCGCCCGGCAGACTTTCAGCATGGCAAGATGCTTCGTGTCTTTCGCCGTCTTGCCGGCAAAACTCGAGAGATCGCCATCGCTACAGGTAAATATTGCACGTACCTTGACTGTCATACTGGTAAATCTGGCACTCGCTGTCGCATTTGCACCTTGATTCGCGCAGGCCGTCGTATCGTAGGTGCCGGCGAGCACCAAAGAACTCCGTGTTGCTTGCACCGGTATGCTGTCCAGTAACAGAGTGCAAGGGTGCGGCGGAACTCGGTCAGGCTTGTTGGCGTAGAGAAAGAAATCGCTTTGAATATCTTGAAGGACATCGTTTTGCGTCAAGACCGTCAGATTGAATCCGGGCGTGGGTGCGAAGTCAGCAGTGTTCATGAGATGCGCCCCGCCGAGTAGCGGGCCCGTCCCCGCAGCGTTACCAACCTGATTATTGGTGGTGTTTGACGCGCCAGTCGGCAGCGCTGGCGCGGTGGATTTATCAACTGATCCATCGGTTGGCTTACAACCTGAAAAAATTGTTAAAATGGCAGTAGCTACCAGTTTCTTACCGGAGCGTGTCATACATCTTCCTTGATGGTTCTAAACAGCCAAATACCGCAGCTTAAACAAGATATCTAAGGGCATTTTAGCAGGCTTTGACTAGTACCTTCAACCGCGGGGACTCAAAGTCGATGCCTTGATCGTCGGTAGCGCTGTGGGGCAGCGCAACGGCCTCAGACCTACGGTGCGGGAGGGAGGCAAGGCGTCCCTTTGGCCGACGAGGAAGATCAGGTGATTGCCACCTAAAGCGCGATGATGCCTTTGATTTTAGCGGCTTGATCGTAGATCGCTAGAACTGCGTCGCTACCGCCCATCGTCATCGTATACGTCGCACCCACGTATTTACCATGACTCGACGGCCGCAGCTGCGGCGCCGCATCGGGAAATAGCGATGATAACGTCGGCAAATCCGCCTGGGGGACCACGAACTTAAAGGTGTAAGCACCTGGCCATTCGTGCTCTGACTCAAGCAGCCCCTTAAATTTCTCAAGATCCATCGCCACCGTACTCCTCGCTACCTAAGGGAGGGGATGATAGCTCAACCACCGCCCACGCGCCCACCATTTTCCCGACTGCACCTCAGAGCGCGCAAGGCTCTGAAGCTGCTGTCAACCCAGCCGACCTGAGGCTAGAAAGTACTGGCTGGAGACGCAGCAGCAGCGGCCGGAGCGTTCGCCATGGGACCGTCGTAAGCGTCCCGCGGTCCGCCAGCAGCCGTCCAAGCGGTCAGTGCCTTTTGCTCGTCATCGGTCAGGTTCTTTGCTGGAGGCATGTTCTTCAGCCAGTTCAAGGCGGCGTAGATGATCGGACTATGCAGAGGACCAGAGGCCGATTCATAGTTGCTGAGATCGTTAGCTCCACCAGGATGATGGCAGCCAATGCACCGGCGATCTAAAATCGACTTGATCGACAGGGACAGCTGCGGCGCAGTCGCCGGATCACCCTCTGGCCTTCCGGCGCTGATCCATGACTGCAGATCAGCAATGTCGGTGTCGCCGAGATTCTTCGCTGGCGGCATGGCTCCAGACTTCATGACGGCAAGGGCGACGTACGCATATTTTTTGATGCTCTCGTAGTCGGTAAAATATGGCGCCTGAGCCCCTTGAAAGGTCTTCTCGGCCAATGCGCCTACGTATTTCACTGGCTCACCTTGGTAGTGACAAGTCGCGCAGCGGCTGGCAAAAATTTGCGCAATGCGATTGTGATAGGTGATCGCCGGAGCCGTCGCGGCGGCCTCATCAGACAGCAAGGTTGAACGGCGCGGAGCAGAGTCGCAGCCGGCCAAAGTCATCGTCATCACGACGATGAGTTGAAAAGCACTAGGGATGAAACGAGGGATCATAGTCGTGGCTCCGTCTTACGATAAGAGGCTTTGTCTTCGGACTGTTAAGATCAATAAATCTTTGTCATTTGAATTTAATAACAAAATTTCGTCTGATGAACTTTGCATATAGCCAAACTAATGAGACATGTTTTAGATCATTCGTAAACAAATTAAAACTACTATTTTATATACGTCGTTAATAAACTATAAACATCATCTACAATTATTATTTATCTCATGATTTTGATTACTTACAGGACCTCGCAGGCGTTCCCGCTAAACACCTGCCCTCCAGCCTTCCCGACCTCCCAGTTTTTGGGCACCGGCTTTATTCCGCGCCACTGGGAAGGCAGGAAGGCTGGACGACAGGATTTTGACAACAAAGCCGACGTCGCACCAAGACACCTGGTGGAAAGGCCCAATGCAACACCGTCCGGATTGCACCTTGAACCAAGGCCTAACCCGTCGTATCACTTGGAGGTGTACTGCCGCTTCAGCATACTTAAGTGGCAATGAGCGCGACTTTTTTGCCTTCTAATCCCTAGTTGGAGGTCCAAACGCCATGACATTGATCAAAAAGCTTTTCATTGTGTTGAGTCTTGGGTGGAGCGCACATGCCTCGGCGGTCTCCCTGTTTGTCATCAATAACTCGAATGCAGCTGTATGGTGTGCGCGCGGTCAGATGATTCCCGCCCTGAATATGGTCGAGGTCCGGCATTGGTACCATATTAAAAACGGCGGGGCCTTTGCATTTGACTGCAATCATTTTGGCTCAACCGCCTACTTGTATTGCAAGGAGGACGGCGGCAGTCGGCAATGGGGTCCAAGCAGCGGCAATAAGGGCTGGGATCTCTGTGTCTCGTCGGATTCCAACTACATCGATCCGATCAGTGATGCCGCCAATCCCAAGACCTGCAATGCGGTACGCGGGAAGATGGTCCATTTTATCGGCTATGCTGACGGTTGCGATCATCACGAGCAATACCTAACACCCTAGATGTTCGTGGGCTAGTCGGTCCTTTTTAACAAGCGAGTCGCTTTCATGACCGATGCCGTCGACCGGGTCTCGAAAGAGACTCCAGGTTATGTTTATGCCTTGCTTGCTGCCGTTCTCTTCGGCGCCAGCACTCCTGCGGCCAAATGGCTGCTTAACGGCACATCGCCGTGGTTGTTAGCCGGCATACTCTACTTAGGATCTGGACTCGGCCTATTTTTGGCACGTCAAATCGGTCGCCGCCTTGGCTCGGCTCATGCTCAAGCAGCCCTACGTGGGCGTGACTGGTTGTGGCTCGCGGCAGCAACGCTTTTCGGCGGTATTCTTGCCCCAGCCCTACTGATGACAGGCCTGGCTCGAGCGGACGCCGCCGCCGCGTCCCTGCTTCTCAACCTCGAAGGAGTCTTCACGGCATGGGTGGCGTGGTTTATCTTCAAGGAAAATTTCGACCGTCGCATCTTCCTTGGCATGGTCTTGATTCTGGCCGGCGGAGCACTCCTTTCGTGGCATGGGATGCCGGGTTTTGCTGGGCGGATTGGCCCGCTATGTATTGTTGCGGCATGCCTGTGCTGGAGCGTTGACAACAATCTGACCAAACAGATTACCGCCAGTGACGCGCTCCAAATTGCGATGATCAAGGGCCTCGTCGCCGGAGCCACTAATACGGCCCTAGCGTTAAGCTTAAGTCGCATCGACTTTGCTCCTTCCGTGTTGCTGAGCGCGGGCGTGGTCGGCTTCCTTGGCTACGGCGTGAGTCTGCTATGTTTTGTCATGGCCCTGCGCCATATCGGCGCCGCACGAACAGGTGCATACTTTTCGATAG